>CALHMM010000032.1 GCA_938034715.1 Minisyncoccota bacterium | reverse complement strand
GGAGTGTAAGGGTATCGCTTTTGACGGGCAGATTTTCGAGAAAATCTCGGAGCAAACAAAATCAACGCTTAACGAGCTTACTGGGAAGATCCATGCGCTCGCTGGGGAGGATTTCAATATTAATTCTACTAAGCAGCTTCGGGTTGTTCTCTTTGAAAAATTGCAGTTGTCGACACAGAACGTCAAAAAAACTAAAACAGGTTTTTCAACTGCTTCTAGCGAATTGGAGAAACTTCGTGATGAGCATGAGATCATTGCTCTGGTTGAGGCATACCGAGAATTGTTTAAGCTCCAGTCCACATATATCGAGGCTTTGCCAAAACTCGTTGCATCTGACGGTCGTATTCATACTACGTATAACCAAGCCATCACTTCTACGGGTAGGCTCTCTTCAAAGGATCCAAATCTACAAAATATCCCTGTGCGATCGGAGGTCGGACGTTCGCTGCGTAAGGCGTTTGTTGCGCAGGACGATATGACGCTGATCAGTATTGATTATTCACAGATTGAATTGCGTTGCGTGGCGCATGTTGCAAATGATGCAGCCATGATTGAAGCTTTTCAAAATGGTGAAGATATACACTCTTATACGGTTGCTCGTGTATTAGGGAAAAATATAAAAGATGTGACTAAGCAGGAGCGATCGCGCGCTAAAGAATTAAATTTTGGCTTGATTTATGGTATGGGATCACATAGCTTTGCAAAGGCTTCGGGACTGAGTACTTCTGAAGCAAAGGAATTCATTGCAAAGTATTTTTCAAATTTTAGTGGGGTAAAGGACTACATGGATCAAACAAAGGTTTCTGCACATGCAGATGGTTTTGTGGAGACCTTATTGGGAAGGCGACACTATGTCGGTGGGATTACGTCTAAAAATGCAATGATGCGCGCTGGGGCTGAGCGGGCGGCGATTAATATGCCTATTCAAGGATTAGCTTCGGAGATCATGAAGTTGGCAATGATTGGTGTGGACGATTATCTGAGAAAACATCATTCAGATGGAGATGTAAAAATGTTGCTGCAGGTACATGATGAAATCATCCTTGAGTCACCTGAAGACATCGCTGGGGGAGTAATGGGGGAAATCGTAGATGTAATGGAGCAAGTCTACACCCTTGCGGTACCACTTGTTGCGGACGGTGAAGTAGGTAAACATTGGGGAGAGTTGTAACTTAAGTGTTCTGTAAGGTTTATGCTCGCTAATTCTGTGATGAAATCTTTCGATGCGATGTGCGTATTAGAGGATGATTGCGTTCTCTGGGAAGTTTTTTGGGCTATGTTATAATACGATTACTTATTACTAAAATTGAGGAAATTATGGATCAGATCATTACGATTGTGAGGGGGTATTGGAAAGCAATTGTGCCGATTATCCTAGCTATCATCATCATACTTGTGTTGCGAGGGTGCCAGAAAGAAGAGATTCCTGTTGTGGAACCGGTAGTGCAACAAAAAAAGACATTATCGAAAAATTACCTACCATATGATCAGCCTGCTGACGCTTCTCCGATTACGGGAGAGTCGTGTGCAAATTACAATAAGCGTACTTTTGGCGTCATGTTTAATGGAGATCGAGGTTCACGGCAGTACTTCTCCAATGTCTCACAGGCAGATTTTGTAGCTGAGATTCCTCATCGTGCTGAGCATGGACAGCCGCGTATTTTGGCAGTATTTGGATGTAACACACCTGAGATCGTAGGTCCAATGCGAAGTGGTCGTGTGGATCATATCAATATCGCAACGTCGCTTGATGCTATTTACGTACCGTGGGGAGGCTCAAGCATAGCTAAGGCGCTTCTCAAAAAAGGTGGGATTGATCAGATTGATTGTAATGGTGAGGTCGCACCTAGTGGTGGTATCGCATGTTTCCGACGTAGCGGCCCTATGTCACAAGTTGAGAAAGCATCTACGAGCATACCAAAGCTTGCAGAAGTAGCTGCTGCAAATAACTATAGAAGTGAAACCAACTTTGGTGGGTTCAATCATCAGGGCGAATTACCACAGGCAGATCGACCAACGTACAGTAAAATTGCGGTAAAGTATGAAGATCCGTATCTTGTAGAATATTTTTATAATCCCCAGACAAATTCTTATGATCGGTACTTTGGTGGACAGCCTGATATTGATTATGAAACAAAGCAACCACATTCGCCAAAGAATTTGATTACTATTATTACAAAAAAAGATTCGTGGTGGGCAGACATTGACTATGTAGGACAAGGATTGCAGGATCCGTGGGACGGCGTTTCACCAGATAAGAAAAAAAGTGAAAATGGTCAGTATCCAAACTTGCAACTTGGTGATCCGTGGTTTGATACAAAATTTGAGGATGAGGCTCGCTTCTTCTTCAATGGAAAAGAAACTAAAGGTACATGGAAAAAGGCTAAAAGTGCAGAAGCTCCATTTGAGTTTTTTGACGAAGATGGTGAACCGATTCATTTTGTGCCAGGACAAATTTGGATGCATGTGTTAGGTCATTCACGTAGGGTTTCTCATGAAAATGCTCAGGAATACGCTGAGAGATTAGAAGACGAAGCGCAAGAGCAGGGTGTGGTAGCGCAGTAGTTTCCTTGCTTGCAGTAAATCTCTCATTTATTTGGGAGATTTTTTGTTTGACTGTGTGTTTTTGTGCTGTACTATGTAGTTAAAGTCGTATTAAATATTTTGCATGATCATTTTTTACTACGGTAAAGAGACATTCGAACAGGAGGAAAGAATAACATCACTAAAGGAAAAATTTCTTGCAAAGAATACTAGTGGAGGCGGCCTTTTGATTTTTGATTGTTCTAGAGATGTCGTACTATCGGAAATTCAAGACAGTTTTGGATCGCAAAATCTTTTTGCACAGAAAAAATTGATTATTGTGAAGGATTTTTTTCAACATTTTGATTCTGAGAGTCAGAAATTACTTAAGAACACACTTGATCGAATAGAAGAGGATGTCGTTGTGTTTGCTGAGAGTTCTGTACCACGGAAAAATGCTACGTTGTTTACCTGGCTTTTGAAAAATGCTGATACATGTGAGGAATTTAATTTTCCTAGCATGAAAGCTTCAGGTGCGTACATCGTGGCTCAATTCAAAAAAAATGATTGTTCGATATCTGCAGAGGATGCACTATATCTTGCCGAGATCTGCGGAGAGGATTTGCATAGGCGTAAGCAAGAGATTGATAAGCTGAGTGTGTATGCAAGCGGTGGAAAAATTACGATATCTGATATTGATATTTTGTGCTCTCGGCAGACACAGGGTGATATGTTTGTAGCGATCGAGTCGCTGACGCGGGGTCGCAGTGCGGAAACTATGACTCTCCTTCACAAGCAAGTGCGTGCCGGAGATGATGTGCACTATATTTTCTCTATGTATGCTTATCAGATTCGCACACTTCTTAGTGTTGGAGGATTTTATTATGGGCAGGGTATCTCAGATAAAAGTATCATCGCTAAAGCTTTGAAGATGCACCCGTTTGTTGTTGAGAAATCACTTGGTGTTGTACGCCAGCTTTCTGAACAAAGGTTGCGGCAAGCACATAAGAATTTGTTGCTGATCGACAGAGATGTCAAGGTAGGAAAAAGGGAAATGTACAGTGCATTGGA
The DNA here is from genome assembly GCA_938034715.1 of Minisyncoccota bacterium. Taxonomy (GTDB): domain Bacteria; phylum Patescibacteriota; class Minisyncoccia; order Moranbacterales; genus JAHDCW01. The sequence goes on along the minus strand of CALHMM010000032.1, from coordinate 1,031 downwards.
GTTCTTTATCATGGAGTTTTGATGAAAGGTTGTGCTCGGTACGATAGCGAAAATCAAAAAACCCCTCACATCGTAGTGAGGGATTTTTTTATGTGTCATTACTTGCTTTGACTGGCTATCTTTAGCGCTTTTGACATGCGAGATTTTTTTCGTGATCCTGTGTTCTTTTTGATCACGTCTTTACTGATCGCTTTGTCGATTGTTTTTTGTGCGACAAGGAAAAATTTCTTCGCTTCGTCTAGCTTGTTTTCTCCGAGTGCTAGTTCAAATGATTTGATAGCACTACGATATGTTCCTCGGACTTGGCGATTGCGGAGGGCTTTGCGCGCATCTGCACGCATTTCCTTCATGGCTGCTTTTTTGATTGGCATAAGTGGCTGAGCTATAATGGTTTTAATTTGGTTGAGAAACTGTAGATACGAGCAAGAGCGTGCTCCAGTGATTCTCTTTTCCCTAGAGGGATGACGGCTAGTAAAGTATTTATAGCACGACGTAGTGGATTATGCAAGGTTTTGGTGGAAGGTGATATGTTACTTGATGAAGTACAATCTTAGAAAGTATTTGAGGCAGTCCTCAGTAAGCTAGAGACTGCCTCGGCGGTGCTACGCCATCTGAACTTCATTTGTAAGCGGGATTGGTGTGCCGGGCTTGATTTCATTTAGAAGGCTGATTGAGCCCCCATCAGGGAGTTCACCGCTGTGATGGATTAGCTGCCGGGCTTTTTCGTATGTTGCACAGTAACCTCCTAACACGTCTAGCCGTCGATTTTTTCCACAGAGTATATGATTATCTGGGAAGTTACTTCTATCTGAGGTTGTTGCCTCTACTATAAAGCATCCATGATCTGGTTGCTTCTGTCGCGTCTCAACGTTTTGCTGTGAGGGCGTTATGGGAATATAGACTGTTGTACCAAGTTCCAGGGACATGGTGTTCTCCTCGCATTTGTTGTCACTAGAATTTACCATGATGGGTGCTTGCTGTCAATATTCTACGTTTTATTTGGTGCGTGATACAATGTGAATACTTTAATA
>CALHMM010000031.1 GCA_938034715.1 Minisyncoccota bacterium | reverse complement strand
ATACCAACAGCAATTAGTACAATAAACACCACATAATACCAAAATGTAGTATTCCTCAAATAGCTCATCTTGCAAGTATAATCCTTTAAACGCAGTTAGCAAACACTAGTTCAAAAGTTTCTCCACTACAGGTGCCAGTCGCTCCACAAAGATGGCGTACCCTTGCTTATTAGGATGTACACTGTCGTACATCAAAGCACGCTTACCAAATATACCCTTTAGAGCATCCTCGACATACGGGACATTTCTGCTCTTAGCGATTTCCTTGAAGCGTCTCTTGTACTCCCCGTTATGGATTCCACCACGCACACCGACCAAGATTACACCTGAGCCAGTAGCAAGAATTTGATCTACGATATTTTCAATATTTGCAAACGTAGTGTCTGGATTTACTTTCTGTAGTGCATCGTTTCCACCAAGCAAAACAATCACGAGCCGTGGATCCCTAGACAATACATCACTTTGGAGCCTTTGGAGCGCCTCGCTGGTTGTATCCCCACTCACTCCAGCATTGATGATCTCTTTACCGATTTTCGCAGAAAGTTGCGACGCATAATCCTCACCTGCAGCAAGCCCATACCCCTGGGTTAAGCTATCTCCAAAGGCAACGATGGTCGTACCAGAAGTCGGCGAAACAAATCCCCCGCTACATCCCATAAGGATACCAACACATAAACATACAAATATTTTTTTCATATTTTCGCAGCCCTATAGAAACATAGCTTAACGTCACTACCACCTATATACAAATATCGCTCCCCGAACACGAGGAGAATCAGTAACACGATCCAAGTCTTTCAGCATATAGTCTCGAGCCTCAGTCGTAATAAAGTCCTCATCGTTGTCAGAATACACGATCCAACCAGTTGGGTTGTCTTGTATTATTTTTTGCAAAACTGGCAAAGTAATCTTTGCAAACTTCCCCTCAGCAGCCAGAGCAGCCTCACCTCTCTCTGATCCAAAGTCAAAAACGGGAATATCCAAACCATTGTAGTAAAAATTTCTCACATTGCGCGTAATCATAACATCGCCTTCCCTTGCTTCATCCTTTACATAATCGAATACCTTCCGATAGTTCGGTGTCTGCGCATCAGACTTTAAATGATACGTGTTGTTTCTTGCAAAGAAATATCCCCAAGCAGGCAAAAGCAAGATGATCAACGAGAAAAATGCTAATGAGCTCTTGGTGCGCGAAACAAAGAATCCTCGATCACTCAGATATCTAAAAATTCTCTCAAGACCGATTGCTACCAAAATCATAACAAACGGCTGAATAAAAAAGATATACTGAGCTCCGACATTTCTACGCCATAAAAATATCGCAAAAAGTAAGATAACCAGAAAATTCACACTCACCCACAAGCCTGCTTTTTGCTCAGTGGTCAACTGAGTAACATCACGACTAAGCGGCCTAAATGACACATAGACTCCCATCATGATAAGAAGCCATCCTAAAAGTGGATGCCAGAACGTTGCGCCAATGTGGTTTACATAGGTAAAATTATCATTGAAAAATACCAAAAGCGAACTAAACATCCCATAAACCGCCGGTAAAGCTATAGCAGTGGCAACGATCACACCTAGAGCCGTCAGCAAATACACCAAGTAGCGAGATAACGACTGTCCTAACCGATGGAAAAATACTGTCATGACCAGACAATAGATTATAACTACAAACAGGATATTACCTGTCAGTGGATGTAGATGAAACGACAGTACACCAAGTGCGGCACACGGTATGAGATACAACCACCCCAAGTTGAACGCATCCTGTACGATATGAGTAGATGTCTTCCGTGAGGATTCCAAGAATCTAAAAAGTGACCAAGAGAACAGTAAAAATATGGGAGCAAACATGCTATACATCCTGATCTGACGATTCTGCTCAATTGCTGGCACACTCACCGCCCATAGAAAACTCGCTCCAAGCGCGATCCACGGATTTCGCGTAAATGAGAAAGTGACACCAAAGATAACAAGCGTGGTAAGTATGCCCCACAATGCACTCACAAGCCTAATATACTGCTCCTCAGGAGGGAAAAAGCTATAAAGAGCGCTAACCTGGGAGCGGTACACAGAAGCTCTCTTATCACTTGCTTCATTGATCCGGACACTCACATCCCCTCTGTTAAAATCCCAAGCCTGCCAAATATCAGTCTTATGATGACCATAGGTAGCATTTACGTCGAGGAACTCATCAGCTACAAATGGATTATTCCCAAGCATAAAAAGCCGCAAAAAAGCAGCGATAGCCACAATTATTACAAGAAATACGAGAATTCTTCGATCTTTCAACACACTATTTATCATAAACTCATTGTACCAAACACAAATCCTTTTACCTATTCTATGAAATCTCATCCATCGCCGCATTGCAAAGAGCATCAGCACGCTCATTTCCTTCATGCCCATCATGACCCTTCACCCAATTCCACGACACATTGAGCCTACTCACCTGTTCATCCAGAGCGATCCACAAATCCTGATTCTTCACAGGCTTTTTTGCAGCCGTTTTCCATCCATTTGATTTCCAGTTTGTGATCCATTTCGTGATGCCGTCTTTCACATACGTAGAATCAGTATACAGTGATACTCTTTCACCTTCAGCTATGCTTTGCAATCCTTCAATAGCAGCTCTGAGCTCCATCCTGTTGTTTGTAGTTAACTCCTCCGATCCAGAAAGTTCGACCACTTCACCCTCGCAGACAATATAAGCACCCCATCCTCCGATACCAGGATTACCACGTGAACCTCCATCTGTATAGATCACATAATCAATTTCGGAATTTTCATCATTCATTATGAAAGTGTAATTGTATAAACATAACGCGAATCATCTGAGCGATTAGCATCGTAGGAAAATCCTTCTACGACAATTTCTCTAAGATCGCTGGGGCTCTTAATTCGCTCCTTCACAATAGCATTAGCCATTGCCCCCCTTGCCTTCTTAGCACGTATACCCACTACCTTGTAGACACCCTTACTGTACACCTGAAACACGACATCTATAACCTTGGCCTTCAAAGCAGAAAAATCAACAACCTTCGCATATTCCACAGACGCTAAGTTCACAACTATGCGATCATCTTCTGACTGCTGAAGCATAATACTATTTATATGATCCGTGATCATTGTGTCCCAAAATTCATAAAGGTTCCTACTTTCGTTCCCTTTCTTAGATAATTGAACAAAGAGCTTCGTTCCCATTTCTAGGCGATACGGCTTCATAACCGTAAGTGGAGAAAGGATACCATAGAATCCACTTAAAATTCCAATGTGCTCATCAGCATATTCCCAATCCTCCTCTGTATAATGATTCAGATCAAACTGCTGGTACACATCCCCCGCAAACACACTCAGAGCCACATCAAATTCTTTATTACCTTGGTCGTCAACTTCCTGTTTCGAATAGTCAGGAATCCAGCTTTGGAATCGTTCATAGTTTAACTGTGCAAGCTTTGGTGAGATACGCATAAGTCTCGCGATCTCATCTACACTCATTTTCTTAAGAGCTCTGTGGAGTGTCTCTGTCTGCAACTCAAAAATCGGTATATGTCTCTTGCTCGGAAGTCTACGAAATTCTCTTGAGAAATCCAAAGACTTTGCAGGTGATAATAATATATACATAGTGACAAAATCTTACATCTAAAGCGGCCTTCTCCACTGCACAATATTCAGCTGAACAGAAATTCGACCCTGCCAATCATTTTGCTCAATTTTAGCAAATAGCTCCACATCGTCACCCTCGACAAACTCCTTGCCAGAAGTATCTACAGGTGTCAGACCAAATCCTATACCTTCTATAATACTATGATCATACACTTTACTAAAGACAACTTTCAAATGCTTTCCAGTCTTTCCGACACTTCTGACACTTTCAATCGTAAGTCCTGTTATCCAAAAAAGTGGTACTGGATTACCATGTCCAAAAGGCTCAAACTGCTGCAATTCATGTGCAAGATTCTCGTCGATCTCTCCAGCGTCAAGTTTCACATCAGCCTCGAGGAGCTCAACATCATCTACAACTTCAACAGTCGGTCGGACAAACTCATCTGCGGCTGCAAAAAATTTCTGAGCATTTGATTTACGCAAAACAGCACCTGCAGCAGCTACGTGCCCACCGTAACTCTCTAGGTATTTGCTACAATAATCTAAAATCTCAATCATACTGATGTCACGCGCACTTCGGAAAGATCCTCTGAGCATTTCACCTTCCACGACAAATACCCCTGTCGGCTTCTTGTACTTTTGCGCAATACGTCCCGCAACGATACCCACAATACCAATCGGATAACTTTCATCATAAACAAACAAAAACGAAGACGATTCTTGATGGGCCTTGATATATTTCTCAACATCCTTTGTGAGCTTCTCTGTCAGAGCGCGGCGATCAATATTCTTCTGCTCTAAGTCCTTTGCACGTATACGAGCCATTGCCTGATCATTTTCTCTCATGAAATCATACGCATCTCTCGCTTCAGCCATTCTACCCGCAGCATTGATTCGAGGAGCAATCTGGAAAGCTACAGTCTGTGCGTCTATCTGCCCCCCATTGTATTTACCGATCTCACCCACGTCGATCATCTCACTATAACCAATACGCTTCGTCTTAGCGAGCACCATAAGACCATAACGCACCAATACGCGGTTTTCACCGAGTAGTGGCATGCAATCCGCTATAGTTCCAACACCGACAACGTCAAGCATCCATTTAAGCTGATCACTCTTCTCAGGAGCGAACTCACTATACAATGCCTGCACCACCTTATATGCGCAGGCTGTCCCACAGAGATCCTTGAATGGATAGCCACTGTTCTTATCCTGCGGGTTTATAATGGCATAAGCATCTGGCACGACATCTGGAACGTGATGGTGATCAATAATAATCGTATCCATGTCACACTCTTTCGCATAATCAACCTCTTGTACGTTTGAGATACCGCAGTCCACACTTATCAGGAGGGTCACTTCATCATTGCGAAAAAGGTCAATTGCCTTACGATTGATGCCATGACCATCATTGTGCTTACTAGGAATGTAAACTGAATGCTCAAGACCCAGAACATCGAGAGCATCCGCCAAAATTGTAGCGCCACTGATGCCGTCCACATCGTGATCTCCAAAAACACCCACGCGCTCTCCTGAACTAATTGCCCGTCCAACACGCTCGATAACCTTACCCATTTCTACAAAGAGTTGCGGACTATGGACATGCAACTCGTAGTCAGGATACAAAAAAGCAGCGACCTCTTCCTTTTTCAAAATTCCTCTGTGCGCCAACAATCGAATTGTGATTGGATGCACATCCTTCACATCACTCACCACTGGTGCACCATACTGTTTTTCAGACCATCGCTGCGACAACTTTTTCTTACTCATAAAAACTATTGTACAAGACAACACCAAAAGAGAAAACTTATGCCTCACTTGCAGTATCCGAAGATGAGTAATTAAATTTAAGCACACTCAAGCCTTCCTGTAATGCGCAAATCATTTGGACTGTCTACCGAAATCCGCAGTACATGCGTCTTCCCATCTGGACAAGAGATATTGTCTAGTCCGCCGAGATCCTTAACGAGTCCAGCATATTCAGGAAGACTGAGATCTATAGGCAAAGCATACTCCTTGACCGTAAGAATATTATGCGCTCGCTCAACAATATCTTCTGGAGAAATACTATCGATAACTATAAAGTCGCGAACCTGAAGCTCCTTTGCCCTCTCTTTATCCTGCGCTCGTCCCAGATGCGATGTAACAACAATAGGTGTATGCATCACATTTGCATTCTTACGCATAGCCTCGATCATTGCAAACCCATCCATTCTCGGCATAATAATACCCGTAAAGATAAGCTCTGGCTTAATCCTCGTTGCCTTATCCAGACCCTCCAAGCCGTCATTAGCAGTAATAACGTTATAGTCTGCCTTCAAAAATATTTGTGCATGTCTGTCAAGGATATCTTCAGAATCATCAATGATCAAAATAGTAGGACGAGTAGGATCAATCTCCTCTGCTAGGCGAGGTTTATTATGCGCGATATCCACAGAAGCCTCTAAATCTTCCTGCAACTGAGCTTGCTCCTTAGCAAAACCTTTATCGATATCAATGATAGAGTCTTCAAACACGGGCGAGCCAATTTCCGGCATAACCATCTTATCTGGAGTCTCATCAGTAGAAGGCTTAAGGTTGAACTGTGACTTCGTCGGAATTCCCTGATCCACAGAAACCTTAACCTGATCCGTAGTAGATTCGGCTGCTAAAGTCATATCACTTTCGTCATCATCAAATGTAATTTGCGGAAGCGCTCCGTCATCAGGTGGCGCTGTTGCATATTTTCCAGATATTTCTTGCCAAGCATTATCTGAAGCTGCATTTGAATCGCCCATCTGCAAATTTGTGTTTTTATCCTGCAATCCCATATATTTTTTTTATATTTACAAAACGAAATACGATCAATTATTCTAAATCCTGCAAAACAAACTTTACATCAACCGCCAATGGCTTTCTTGAATCATTAAAGATAAGTAAAGGATTTATATCGATTGCAAAAATTGCCTCTACATCTTGAGAGATCTGCGAAATCGCAACGACAACTTCCGCGACAGATGATGCATCATAAGCCTTTTGCCCCCTTGCTCCAGCAAACAAGAAATCCAAAACACCAGATGTCAGCTCATCTGTGATTTGCTCAGCACTAAATGGTGGAAGAAAAATCTGGGATTTCTTAAATATCTCAGTATAAATACCGCCAATGCCTACAACCACAACGGGACCAAATGTAGCATCACGTTTCATGCCTACAATAAGTTCTGTCTGAATTTCAGTCAAAGGTTGTGCAATCACACGAGATCCTTCTTCTGGAAAATCTCGCAACAACCTCTCACGTGCCTCCATAAGGGCAGCCCCTGAATTAATCGGTAAAATAACTCCACCTCTATCACTCTTATGCAAGATCTCAGGGTTGTCAACTTTTGCAACGCATGGATATAACGTTCCTTCAGTGATCTGTAGGCCATCAGTTACATCATAAAAATTACTGACGCTTATGCTATACAATTCTGCAATTTTTTTCGCCTCGCTAAAATAAGTAGCCTTCTTTCCGGTATCAATAATTTCTTTAACGTAAGATTCAGCCTCATCACTTCTTGCAGAATTTTGCGCAAATTCTGAAGCTTCCTGCAACTTCTCTCTGGAAAGAATGTTTACAGCTTGTATGGCGGCATCAGGTGCATCAAAATAAAGAACTCCTGCATGCTGCATTAGTTTTCTTGCTCCCTCAACACTCTCACCACCGATAAACGAAGCAATAATCGTCTTGGAACCTTTGGTATGTGCATCGATAACCATCTGTGCGACAGCATCCACAGGGGTTTGCTTTTGAGGAGTAAGCAACACAAAAACCACATCAACATCATCACTCGCCAGACAGGCTGCGATGCCATCACTATATCTTTGTGCATCAGCATCACCTAGCAAATCGATAGGATTATGGACAGATGCAGCGTCAGGCAATTTTGAGGCGAGATCCTTCATCTCTTGATCATTAAGAGTTGCGAGTTTCATATTTTCTGAACGCGCAATAGAGTCCGTCGCAATAACACCAGGCCCTCCCGCGTTAGTGACGATCGCCACGCGAGAACAAGAAATCTTCTCAAATGATTTACGTCGAATCTTAATAGCACCTCGTACAGCACCAAAAAGCTCTGCTACAGAATTAACGCGAGTAATGCCCATCTTCTTACAGACAACATCTACGATCACATCATCCCCTGCAAGAGACCCAGTGTGTAATGCGATTGCGTCTTGAGCTTGAGCACTTCGACCAGACTTCAACAAAACGACATGTTTACCAGCTACATATGCTCTACGGGCAGATTCCATAAAAGCAGCACCGTCTTTGATGCCTTCAAGATACAAGGCAATTACTGTTGTCGAAGGATCATCAGCAAAAAAATCAATGAGCTTAGCGCTATCTACTTGCATCTTATTTCCTATACTGACAACACTAGAAAACCCGATTCCAAAATCCTCAGCTCTGTCGACCAGTGCAACAGCCAGTGCTCCAGACTGAGAGATAAAAGCTACAGGACCAGCACTTGGCATACCTGGAGCAAAAGAAGCGTTCAATTTTAATGTCGGAGTAAGTAATCCCAGACAATTCGGTCCGAGAATCGTCAGTCCGTTTTCCTCAGCTAAAGCAAGGAGCTTCATCTCACGATTGTGTCCTTCAATACTACTCTCTCCAAAACCAGCAGAGATTACAATAAAATTCTTGCAAAAGTCCTTGCCTGCGTTGATGACATCAAACACGTATTTACCAGGAATTGCAATTAAAGTCATGTCAACTTCCTTCCCAATCTCCTCAAGAGATGCGTATGTCTTTCTCCCCGAGATTTCTGACGTTTTAGGATTTACAAAAAAAATCTCTCCTTCATATCCATGCTCCAGGAGATTTGTTACTAAAGTATTACCTACTTTTCCTTCTGTTGCGCTCGCACCTACTACAGCAATCGATTGTGGTTGTAATAATTTTTTCATTTTTTTTATTTTTTTTATTATACCACAGAAAATTCAACCAATCTGTGATTTTGATCAAAATACACACAGACTTCTCAGGATATATAAGGAGGAATCACTCAGCTGTGGGTATCTCTTGTAAAATAGACTTTACGAATTAATCGAAACTAGTTATAATGAAAGTACAATAAATCCAGAAATCCTCGAAAAACAAAATAAAATATAAAGATGACACAAGAATCAGAAACACTTTCTGAGGAACAAAAAGCTCAGAAAATTCAGTCTCTTCGAGACATGATCACAAGTGCTGAAAGCACAATCCATAGCGCAAAGGCTATGCTACTTCAGTTTGAAGGGAAAAAGAAGGCAGGGCGAAAAAAGAAAAGCGAAGATTCCCAAGACGGAAAAATTGTGCAAGGAACATTCGACGGCCAGACAATGATCGGTACAGATGGGAAGCAGTACCCAGTACCAGCAAACTACGCAAGTAAGTCAAAACTTGTAGAAGGAGATCTACTCAAACTTACGATTTCTGATGAAGGCTTCTTTATTTACAAGCAAATTGGTCCAGTACCGCGACAAAACAAAATTGGGATGATCATCCAAGACAGTGCAGGCAATTTCTTTGTACGTGCAGAAGAAAAAGACTACAAGCTTCTCCTTGCATCTGTTACTTACTTCAAAGCAGAACCTGGCGATGAGGTAGTAATCGTCACTGGACAACACGAAGAATGCGTGTGGGCTTCAATTGAAAGTGTGCTACAACACAATCACACACCGCAAGAGCAAATGGAAAAAATCGCTAGCTTGCCTAAGCAAACTGAAGAAAATCCAAAAACTGCAACGGGCATGCTCACAGGACGTGATGCCCAAGCATCAGAATTCGAGGATTTAAGTGAGAAGCGTGAAAAACAACAAAGCAGTGCGCCAACACAAGATCAAGACATCATTGATGAATGGACACCAGATATCGGGGAAATCGAAAAAGAAATACGAGAAGAAATGAACACTTCAAGCTAATTTCCCAAACTTGTACTACCACAGCACAGGGTCCTACCTAAGTCTACTTACCTCGCTCAAGCTACGTTGAGAGAAATTTTATGAAACCAAATTGTAAATCCTTGTCACTTGTAGTGACAAGGCAGAGATCTTGACACAAAGGTCATAATTATTTATACTTAGCTCTACCAAATTATTATCAGAAGGATATCAACTCCTTGATTACAACTGTGCGACAGCGCTTACCTTCTGGAAAATGACGATAAAAACCTAGTAGTACAGAAATTATCTTACCATAAAAAATACTCCTACGACGAAGTAGCTTTTAGAACATAGAAGCTATAATCATAAATCCTTTGAGCGCACTGTTTCTATGAACAAACTGATTGATCTCTGGCCTCAAATTTCGAAGTTCCTTATCATTGGAGGTCTCAATACAGCAATTCACTTTGCGGTATACAATACCCTCATACTGACGACAGGTCTCAAAAGTGGTACTAGCGTGGCTGTTTTTACAACAATTGCATTTGTACTAGCAAACATCAACAGTTACTTCTTTAACAAAAACTGGACATTTAAAGACGCACAGAGCAACCAAGAAGTGATAAAATTCAGCACATTCTTTCTTGTTAGTCTCGTTGGTCTAATTATTAACATTATTACTGTATACAGCATCACCAAATACATCCCCGACTTTTTAGGTGTGCCTGCTATTGTACATGCTCTGGGCGGACAAACTGAAACACTCTGGGCAAACGTTGCCCTTCTAGCGGCTACAGCATTGTCACTTATCTGGAATTTCTTTGGTTACAAATACCTCGTTTTCAATAATTAGATTTGCACCCCCCCTCGCACTAAAAGTACTTCTATCGATTGACACCAAACAGCACTGCGCTGACAGAGGTAGCTAAATTCATACTACTCACCCCGCTTTGCATCGGTATGGCAATTTTCTGCTTAACCTGACTACGAACTAAAGGTGTAATTCCATTTCTTTCAGTTCCAAAGATAAATACACTATCACTTGCCAATTTCTGTTTATACATGTCATCGCCTTCATCGGTACAAGCATAGATTGGACGCGACCCAACAGTATTCTCGTTGACTCTCATTACTTCTTCAATTGTCGTTTGTGCAACAAGGAGAGCCCACTGCAATCCAGCACCACCGCGGATAGCATGCGCATGCCACAAACAAGAACTTCCGGTAACCAATAATGCTGTATCACCTCTTGCTGCACACACACGAACTACTGCACCCAAGTTATTCAAATCGCGAGGATCCTCCAAAACAACAACTCTCCCACGAGATGAAAGTACATCCTCGAGCGAAAAGATTTTCTTTCGAACTCTCGCTATAATACCAGTTCGCACCCCTCTGGGTGAAAGTTTATTAAAGTCCCTTTGTGAAACTGAAACAGCCTCTTTCTGCAAATAATCCTCAAACGAATCATCCCGCACTGTCTCTCCATAAATCTGATCGTACATTCCGTCTACTATAAATAGTGACGAAACCTCCCCGCCAAATCGAAATACGTGCTTTAGCGCATGATAACCTTCGACTATAGCATGCTCACTATCCCCTTTCCGTTCAAGTAAATATCGTTGAATAGTTTTTTGATCCATAAAAAATATTCTTAATTCCGATGGTAGGGATGACCTGCAGATATCGTACTTGCTCGATACAAAGCCTCTGCAAAAAATAACATCGCCAAATCATGAGGTAAAGTCATAGGACTAAGTGCAATTGTATAGCGAACTCTTTGCCGTACTAGATCACTCAATCCATTTGGACCACCGATAAAAAATGTTAAATGGTGATCGCCTGTTCTATCGAAATCGTCAATCCACACAGCAAACTCATTACTATCAAACATCTTACCCTTCTCGTCTAGCGCAATCGAAAGCTCTGCATCAGCTAAAGACAGCATCTTCTTGTCAGCTTGTGCATCGTCTTTTATATGGACAACAGAAACTTTATGAAATCCTTCCAAGCGCTTTATATACTCACCAAAACCTTCTTTTGCGAAAGAGAGTTTCGGTTGTCCAATTGTAACAATCGTAATATACAAAACAAGTCTTTTAGTTACTTTAAATGCATAAACTATACCATTGCACGATTGTATCGTAAAGAAAGAAGATAAAAACACTATCACAAAAACAACAGTAGCCACTTTGAATCGTTGAAAAACAACCCCAAATTTGCTATAGTTAAGGGAAAATATAACATCACATCAAATTCCATAATGGCTTTCTTTGGACGTAATGAGGCTACTAAGAATCCACTCTCTCGCAGAGTTTTTTTCTGGACCCTGGCAGCAAGTTTTGCAACGATCACCACGACAGTCATCTTCTTTACTCTTGGCTACCGATACACTTTTATCGACGATATTTTTTTTCATACCGGATCGATCAACTTCAAATCTGAACCAAGTAAACTGGACATCCGCGTAGATGGCAAAAAACCAAACATCAAGCCTTTCAATTTCGTAAATGGTTCATATCACATCACAGGACTCAGACACGGTCCGTACACTCTACAAGCAGATGCTGACGGATACAAGCCCTGGAGTAAGGAAATCGTAATCCGAAGTGGTATAGCAACACAATTCTGGAATGTAGTACTACTCAAAGAACGCTACGAAAGAAAAAATCTTCCTGTTATTAATCCACAAGGTCTCTATTTCACACCAAATAGCGAACTCCTTGCATATCCACAAAAAAACACAGAAGAATCATCACTCTATATCCCAATTCTCGATGTTCAAGAGCAAGAAATACTTGAAACAATTGAAATTCCATTTACAAATTTCACCAAAAACAACAATCAAAACATCGAGTGGGCGCCAAACGGGCGATTTTTAGCAGTACCCATAGAGCGAGCTGCTCTCCCGGCTGACTCAGCATTGTTTCTCATCTCAAACAAACAAGAACCCCCTTCGCAAGACAAGGTAAGTGTTACACTAGGCTCTGATCAACTAAACCCAAACCTAACAGTGCGAAGAGATTATTCTGAATTCAACGTCGCTGTCCCAAAAGACCCTCTTGATCAGAAATTACTTGACCAGGAATCCAATGACAAAGAAGCCCCACAAACAATTCTTGAGCAACTTGTCAGGAGTGATGAAGATGGAGCGTTCATAGAATTAGAGAACACAGTAAAAGACTATGCAATCGTAGATCAAGATGATCGTGATTTAAGCAATGATCAACAGTCAGACATCCTTTACCTCTCAACACTCATCGGAAAACTAGACAACGCACTCTCTCAGAATAATCAACCACAGACAATTTCAGCTCAAAGCCCGGATTTCAAAAACATTGACGGGATCATAGAAAAACCAACGGTACTCAATACGCAACTTGCCCCTCGCCTGATCCGTTGGCATCCCAAAAAAGACAATACAATCCTCACACTTCTAGGTACCGATCTTCTCTCTTTCCGAGCAGATAGAGAAAATGGAAATGCGCAAGTAGTCTTTAAAGACGTACTAGCCTATGATTTTGCAGATGATGGCATATACATCCTAAAAACAGACGGGTCTCTCATATGGGGAAGAAACTTTGATCCAGTCACAAATCCTGAAATACTTTCCAGAGTTCCAGTACAAAATGTCGACGCAAACAACCACCGACTCATCGCCTATGACAATAGTCGAATCCTCACAATCGACGATACAGAAGGATCCTTGACAATCTACAATTCTTTCAAAGAAAATATTCTCTTAAAGAAAATTGTCGATCAAGATCTAAAAGGTGTTCAATTTTCCGATGATGGAAAAAAAGTCCTCTACCATACCTCTAGATCAGCAAGTGTATTCTTTACAAGAAAATGGGAAGCGCAACCACACCGAGAAACAAACTCTCAATACACAATCCTTACCACACAAGACGACATAGAAACACTGCAGTGGACATCTGACTATGAACACTTTGTTGCTGTCATCGCCAACAAACTCTTCTTAGCTGAGCTTGACTATAGAGGACAATACCGCGTTGAAGAATTTCTCTCGAGAAATCTCATTGATAAAAATGTCATTATCGACCAAAACAATTACAAACTCTACTTCACCGATTTCAATCGTGGTAATGCAAATCAACGACCTATTACAGAACTTTACGAAATAACCTTCCCCTACGAAAAGCCTGGTATTTTTGACAGATAGCTACAGATTGAAGTAGGCCATTATTTAAACTTCGATACAAACTTTTCGCACAGGACCAAAAGATCTTCTATGAATTGGTGTTGCGCCAAACTCTCTCAAAGCTTCTAGGTGCATTTTTGTACCGTACCCCTTATGCTTACCAAATCCAAATTCTGGATATAAATCACTTTGATCTTTCATGATGCGATCCCTGGTAACCTTTGCAATGATTGATGCAGCTGCAATACATCTTATGCTACTATCACCCTCAACGACGGTTTTCTGCTCTTGCTCAATGCTAGGAATCTCTGCATTCCCATCAACCAGAAGAATCACTTGATGACCTATAGTACTACTAGCTTCTAAGCTAGTTATAGCAGCTCGCATAGATTCAAATGTAGCCTGCAATATATTGATCTCATCAATCCGCTGAGCATCAACAATCCCAACGCCAAAAAAGTATTTCTCACAGACGAAATCGTATACTATTTCCCTATTCTTTTGAGAAATATTCTTTGAATCACGTACAAAATCCCATAAAGGATCTACCTCATCACAACTCCCTTGATCACGTAGCACGCATGCTGCGGCAACCACAGGCCCGGCCAGTGATCCCCTTCCTGCCTCATCAATGCCGATAACCTTATCGTAGCCATCATTCCAGAGCAAAATCTCCCTCTCAAAGCTAGCAATCTTCATAAAAATTAATCGTAGTCCATTTATGTTGTATAAAAAATTCTAGATGAAACATCCATTCAAATCTTAGCATCAGGACCCACATTTCACAAAAATCTGTCAAACCTGAAATTATGTTATACTACCTCTGTAACACATCATGGCTTCCACTCTAGAGAAATCAGAGTGATGCATGTTGCTAACAATCAATCATGGATGACCATACTAAATTTTTAATACTGGGGATTCTTTAGGGAATCGTCATTTTTTATTTTCTCAAAACATTATGTCATTTGTTCATCTACATACTCATTCTGATTTTTCATTACTCCAAGGACTTTCTAAAATCGACGATCTGCTTGATGCATGCGAAAAAGACAACATGACAGCACTTGCACTTACGGACGTAAACGCCGTCTATGGTCTCGTTGATTTTACAGTCAAAGCCAAAGAAAGAGGGATAAAAGCAATCTTAGGAGCAGAGGTGCTTGTGAGTGGCATTGGAATAGACGCACCACATACACTCGCTGGCGCAAAATTGAACTACCAACTCGTCTTGCTAGTAAAAAATGAAGTTGGATACCACAACCTCCTAGAAATTGTAACCAAATCACAACTAGAGGGGTTCTATCTAGAGCCTCGTGTAGATTACAACATTCTCACAAAGCACGCCGAGGGTCTGATCGCACTCTCTGGAAATGCAACAGGAGAAGTATCGCAACTACTATTACAAAACGATCTGGAGGGAGCGCAGCAAAAAGCTAAAGTCTATAAGAAGATCTTTGGAGAAGATGGTGGGCAAAGTAATTTTTTCCTAGAGCTCAATCACAATCCTGACTACCCTGATCAAGACAAGCTTAATCAGAAACTCATAAGTCTCAGCGAAAAACTGGATATCCCCGTAGTAGCAGCAGGCGATGTTTATTACAAAGAAAAAGCAGACCGCGAAACACATGACGTACTATTATGCATAGGCATGAATCGCAAAGTCGACGAGGGCAACCGTCCAAACAAAAAACATCTCGACCTTTCATTTAAAACATCTTCAGCGATGGAAGAAGCCTTCCGCGAAAATCCCCAAGCAATTGAAAATACACAAGTAATTGCAGACAGATGTAATTTTGACATGGAGCTCGGCAATACCATACTCCCCTACTATCCTCTACCAGAGGGAATGACTGCAGATGAGCATCTACTAGAGATGTGCAAAAAAGGCTTCAAAAGACATTTCGGCGACACTCCAATCACGCCAGTACAGCAAGAAAGAATGGACTATGAGCTAGGTATTATAAAAAAAACCGGATATGCTTCGTACTTTTTGATCGTCCAAGACTTTACCAACTGGGCACGCTCACAAGGTATCGTCGTTGGTCCAGGTCGCGGTAGCGCTGCAGGATCCTTTGTTTCCTACCTCACAGGTATCACCAACATGGACCCTATAGAATACAAACTCCTCTTCGAACGATTCCTCAATCCAGAACGTGTATCAATGCCCGATGTTGATATGGATTTTGCTGATGATCGTAGAGATGATGTCTTACAGTATGTGAGAGAAAAATATGGCAATGACCACGTAGCGCAAATTATAACATTTGGAACAATGGCCGCACGGGCTGCAATCAGGGATGCTGGTCGCGCTTCAGGCTTCCCTTATGACTTCTGCGATAAGATCTCAAAACTGATTCCGATGTTCAGTACACTCGATGAAGCACTCAAGGATGTACCGGATATGGCCAGGCTCTACAATGAAAACCTCGACGCAAAGGATCTCATCGACATCGCCAAAAAACTTGAAGGAATGAATCGTCACTCATCTATCCATGCATGTGGCGTTGTAATCACAGACAAACCTGTTGTATCTTATACAGCCCTACAAAAAGCTAGTGAGGGTGAAGAGTCTCTTGTTACCCAGTACGCATCTAGCACCAAATTCAGTGCAGTAGAAAAAATCGGACTCCTAAAAGTAGACTTTCTCGGACTTAAAAACCTAACAATCATTCAAAACTCTATCGCTATCATCGACAAAATCCATGGAGTAAAAATCGACATTGAACAGATTCCACTTGATGACAAAGAAGCTTTTGCACTACTGCAGCGAGGGCAAACAACGGGAGTTTTCCAACTAGAGTCTAGTGGGATGCGCAGGTACCTCAAACAACTCAAGCCAACCAATCTCGAAGACATCATAGCGATGGTCGCTCTATACCGTCCAGGTCCAATGGAGTGGATTCCTGATTTTATCGACGGCAAACACGGTAACAAAGACGTAACATACCTCGACCCACGTCTAGAGGAAATACTACAAGACACCTACGGCGTTGCTGTCTACCAAGAGCAAGTCATGCGCATCGCTCAAGATCTCGCAGGGTTCACACTTGGAGAGGCAGATATTCTCCGTAAGGCAATGGGGAAAAAAATTCTAGAGCTCATTAAAGAACAAAAAATTAAATTTGTTGAGGGCTGCATCAACAACAAAATTGAAAAAAATGTAGCAGAAGAGATATTTGCATTTATCGAACCATTTGCAGGGTACGGATTCAACCGATCTCATGCAGCGTGCTATGGATTAATTGGCTATCAGACAGCCTACTTAAAGGCGCACTACCCTGCAGAGTTTATGGCTGCCCTTATGACCAGTGACCAGGGAAACACTGATCGTATTGCAATTGAAGCAGCTGAGTGTAAAGAGATGGGCATCGAGGTACTACCACCAAATGTAAATGAAAGTTTCGAAGAATTTGCTGTAATCTACGACAAAGAGGACAAAAAAAAGGAATACCCTAGAATACGATTTGGTCTAAATGCCATAAAAAATGTGGGGCACACTGTAGCCAAAGAGATCGTTACAAATCGAGTCAAAGATGGAAAATTCAATAATCTATCAGAGTTTTGCGAACGCGTATATTCCAAAGACTTAAATAAACGATCAATTGAAGGACTTGCTAAAGTAGGTGCATTTGACGAAGAAGACAGCATTGACAAAGAAATTCAGAACCATGGCTTTCCTGAAAGAAATCAGATTCTTACTAGTAGTGAAAACATCGTTGCCTACATCAAAAACCTCGGGGCAAGCGCACGATCAAACCAAGACTCACTATTTGGCTCAAGCGAACTTTCTCGCGCAACCATAAAAATCAATGAGAGCCCGCCTGCAACAAAAGCGCAGCGACTTGACTGGGAAAAAACTCTACTAGGTATTTATGTAAGTGATCACCCCGCATCAGAGTTTAAATCCTACTTTGCAAACATTTGCACAGAACTAAAATACCTAACGGAAGAAAAATCTGAAGAACTCGACGAAAAACCAGCCACAATTGGAGGTATAGTAATCGCAGTTTCCACGATCCTCCTCAAAAGTGGAAAAACTATGGCCTTCGTGACCCTAGAAGATGGCACGGGCTCAATGGAATGCCTCATATTCCCCAAAATCTACGAAGAAACAAAGGCACTGTTTTTTGATGGAAATGCACTTGTTCTACGAGGAAAATTATCAGGAAAAGATGGCGAGTTAAAATTCCTAGCAGATGATATCAAAGAAATCACAGACCAAGAGAATCACGACGCAAAAAGGGTCGAAAAAACCCACAGAAAATACAAGAAAAGACGTCAACCAAAATCCACATCCTCCGACGATCAACCACAAAACGATGCGCAAGAAATTCTCACTGATAAATCCCTTACGATCATTGTTGATAGTGCAAATGCTATACCAAAAATCCAAGAAATCAAAGATATGCTAGAAAAATGTAGCCCAGGAAAAACACAGATCTATCTCGATCATAATGGCACAAAAATGAAAACCTCATACAAGATAGCTCTCACACAACAGACCAAGCAGGACCTGGAATTCATTTAAGAGGGATTTCAAGAATAAGTTTATACTATGAATACAAACTTATGTCAATATGTACTATTTCAAGTAATCTGCTACTATAAATATACCTGATTGATATAAGCACCATTTATATTTTTCCGCTTATATTCCAAGCGAAAAATTTTGCCTAGCAAAACTAAGGGTACAAAACAAGTTGCTGTAAAGGCGCACTACTTTGCAGAAGTTGGGTGGAACCGCGGAATACATCAAGTCTTTCGTCCCAAAGACAATCGCAAGCATTCTATGCTTGTAAATTTCTTTGTGGTGATAGGCTTTTTATTCGTCAAAATTGCACATTCCACAACCATAATGATAAATACATATTTATGTCAGAACAACAAAACAACGCCCGCGATTCCCTTCAAGACAAACGGCATACACTCGCCCACCTCTTAGCTGCTGCAGTAGCAAAACTCTATCCAGATGCAAAACCAACGATAGGGCCAGCGATAGACAATGGCTTCTACTATGATTTTGCTTTTTCAGAGCCAATAACTGAAGCTGACCTAAAGAAAATCGAAAAACAAATGCGCAAAATTCTTCCAGCATGGAATGAGATGGTAAGTGAAAAAGTAACACCCGATCAAGCGCGAGAGATCTACAAAGAGAACAAATACAAACTAGAGCTTATCGATGAAATCCAACAAAGCAAAAACGACATCACACTCTATACAGCAGGCAAAGATGAATCACGAGATGTAGAAGGCTATACTGATCTCTGCAAAGGTGGTCACAGCGAAAACCCCAGTAAGGACATTCCGACGAAATCATTTACACTCAGCTCACTAGCTGGAGCATACTGGCGTGGAGACGAGAAAAACGATCAACTCACCCGCATCTACGGATTATCTTTTCACACAAAGGAAGAGCTTGACGAATACAAAAAACATCTAGAAGAAGCAAAAAAGAGAGACCATAGAAAAATTGGTAAGGAGCTTGATCTCTTTACTTTTAGTGATCTTGTCGGCTCAGGTCTCCCACTATGGACGCCCAAAGGCACTCTTTTACGAGAGCTTATCGTCGACAAAATCCAAAACCTCCAAGCAGCCTACGGCTACGAACGCGTCGTCATCCCACACATCACTAAAAAGGATCTTTACGAAAAATCTGGTCATTGGGAAAAATTTGGAGATGAGCTTTTCAAGGTAAAAGGTCAGTCAGATCAAGAATTTGTACTCAAGCCGATGAATTGTCCACATCATGCGCAAATTTACGCCTCCAAACCGCGAAGCTACAGAGATCTCCCCCAGCGATATATGGAAGTAACGATGCAATATAGAGATGAGCAAGCTGGCGAGCTACTCGGACTTTCACGCGTACGCTCAATCTCCATCGACGATGGACATGTTTTTGCACAAGAAAAAGACATTGAGCACGAAATCCTCAACATCATTGATGTAATAAAAAAATTCTACGGGTCCCTTGGATTATTTGAAAAAGGAAAATACTGGGTATCTATTTCAGTAAGGGATCCACAAAAACCAGCAGATTACCTCGGCGACACCCAAATGTGGAAAAGAGCAGAATCAATGCTAATCGATATCTGCAAAGAACAAGACATGAAGCACAAAATAATGCCAGGCGAAGCAGCATTTTATGGACCAAAAATTGACTTCATGTTCAAAGATGCGCTCGACCGTGAGTGGCAACTAGCAACCATTCAACTTGACTTTGTCCAACCAGAAAGATTTAACCTCGAATACACAGACATTGATGGAGAGAAAAAGAGACCAGTAATGATACACCGAGCTATTGCAGGCTCTCTTGAAAGGTTTCTGAGTGTAATCATTGAACATTTTGCAGGTGCATTCCCGCTATGGCTCTCTCCTGTTCAGATGACAATTATCCCGGTGACATCAGATTTTGATGAATATGGTACGGAAGTAAGACGGAAACTCCAAAGAGAAGGATTCCGCGTAGAGATCAGTAACGAGTCAGAAACACTCGGTAAGCGCATAAAACTAGCACAAGCAGCAAAAACTCCTTACATGCTTATCGTTGGAGAAAAAGAGTCAAAAACGGGGAGTGTTGCAGTACGCTCCCGTGAGGATGGCGATCAAGGAGAGATCATTCTCGATGATTTCATAGAACAAACAAAAAGTATAATCATGGACATCAAATAACATCTGGAAATAAAAAATGGAGGAGCTTCTCAGTTTAGAAGTTCCTCACATCGTCATTTCACTGTTACTTGCCACTATTTATCTTTCTGATTCTACTTTCTAAATCATTGACCTTACGCTGAGCATCCTGTACGGCTTTATCACCGCCCCCCTTTGCTCTTCGTAATGCACTCCTAGCATGTTTAAGTTGGTTATGGAGATCACCCAACTTTTGTTTTTTTGTCTTTTGTTTACGAGTCTTTTTCTTGATATTCTTCACAAACACCCCCACATAACACGAAAGATATACTCATATATACCAATAATGCGACAACATGTCAAAATCCATCTACATCATCGGCCCAACATCATCTGGTAAGTCAGATCTTGCAATTGCAATAGCTCAAAAATTCAATGGCGAGATCATAGGGTGCGATTCAAGGCAAATCTACAGACATATGAACATTGGCTCAGGCAAAGAGTCTGGGCAAATAAAGATACGAAAATCACAAAATAAAATCACACAAAAAGCGTACATATCAGGCAAAATTCCGCACTATATGATCGATACACATCACCCTAACACTGACTTCAGTGCAGGTAAATTTGTAAAAAAAACCAGAAAAATAATCGCAGATATTCACGACAGGGAGAAAATACCAATTATTTGTGGTGGCACGATGTTCTGGGCACAATCCCTTCTAGAAGGAAACACTCTAGCGCCGGTCACACCAAACCCTAAACTACGCAAAAAGCTAAAAAACAAATCCGCAAACCAACTACTTGAACTGCTGAGAAAACTTGATCCTGAAAGAACAGATCAGATTATAAAAAAAGGAGAGATGAACAATGTTGTACGCATCATCCGCTCCATAGAAATAGCTACCGAACTAGGTATGGTCCCTGAAACTACAGAGCCGGACTACAACATGCTAAGCAAAGAAAATCTCATTATCGCAATTGAGCCATCCAAAAAAATTCTACAGAACTGTATTCGAAAGCGTCTCAACGCCAGAATAGATGCTGGCATGCTAGAGGAAGTATTTAACCTACACACTATCCACAAGGTTGCCTGGACGAGACTAATCGCTTTTGGTCTAGAATATAAATGGTGCACATTATTCCTGCAAGGCAAAATTACAAAAAATGAATTCACGCAAAACCTACTACAAGAAAGTTTCCGCTATGCAAAGAGGCAATCCACTTGGATGCGGAGGTGGGAGCGCAACGGGGCTACGATACACCGCGTATCAAATATCAACCAAGCAAGCACTATTGTGAAAAAATTCCTTGCTTAAAATATCAGAGCTTATAAAATACATTACCAGAAATTCCCAACATGTCGCTTCTACTCCGATTGCGGTATCAGATCATCTCCAAACTCCAATTGAATCCCTGCCTCTCGATCACTTTCTACTGCAGAATCTTCCACTTGTATCAAATCATCTCCTGCATCTTGGTCGATCTCAGGAGCCTTCCAATTTGGAATACTTCTGTTAAAGTGTCCAAGAGATCGCTCCCATCGCCACAACATTTCGTCCTCAAAATCTGGACGCTTTTGATCATCCAAAGGCTCGTCCTTATTTATATAATACAAAAGAGTATGTGTATTCCCCGTATGTTCAGTGCGGACTATCTCGGGATTAAATCCGTAGCTCTTGTCTGCCTTGCGCTCAGTTATCTCCTTCCCCGAAGAAATTTTAATATATCGAACTTTACCATCCCTCGGTGGTCGTTTTCCTGTAACCATCTTCAAATCTGATTCGACAACCTCATACTCTGCAAACGGCTCATCCGGTGTGTCAGCGATCTCTGTTTCCATAAACTCTCGCCATAATGGGCCTGCAACAGTTGAGCCTAATGCTCCTTCCTTCATAAAAGTGGCGTCATTATTGCCTGCCCACACACCAACAGCCAGTGATTTCGTATACCCCAACAATAATGCATCACGATTAGATTGTGTAGTACCAGTTTTTGCAGCTACGCTACGCTCAGGGAAACTAAGTACGTTTGTCCTGCCAAATACATACTCACGCTCTTTGTTGTCTGTAAGAATGCTGTTAATTTTTCTTGCTGTTTGGTCACTCATCACCCTCTCAGGTTCTGGCACCAAACTAACCTCCTCTCCTGTGGGTGAAACAACCCTCGTTATGCCATGTACTGGCGCGCGCACACCATCATTTGCAAAACTTGCAAATGCTCCGACATGCTCTAAAAGTTTAACCTCACCACCCCCCAATACAAGCGAAAGGCCAAATCGATTTCTCTGCTCAAAGGTTGTATATCCTAGCTTCTGAGCAAAATCAATTGTCTCATCCTTCCCGACTAAATACTGTGTCTTTACTGCTGGAATATTCAAAGACCCTTGTAGAGCTTTTCGCATTGTTACAAGTCCATGTTTACGACCGTCAAAGTTATCCGGCTTATACTCTTTACCTGTACCATCAGGTCCAAAACTCGTCGTAACATCATACAGGAGTGTCTCCGGTTGATATCCTTTTTCAAATGCGGCAGCATAAACGATTGGCTTAAAGGATGAGCCAGGTTGACGTAACTGAAGCCCTACATTTACATTTCCATCATTCTCTCTGTCGAAATAGTCAATACTTCCTACCATTGCCTCTACAGCCCCCGTTTCAGGACGAACAGCAATTAGCGCAGCATTGGATGCCCCATGCTGCGGCAACTGAGCTGCATACCCAGAGACCATCTTCTCAGCACGTTTTTGCATATCATAATCAAGTGTCGTGTAAACTTTGAGGCCCCCGCGCTCCAAGGCCTCCTTATCATAAAGCTTCTCCAACTCCTCACGAACATAAAAAACAAAGTGCGGAGCATCAATCTCTTCTACAAATGGTTCAACTTTTTTGAGAGTGTCTTGTTGAAGAGCGACATTTATCTCGTCATTGCCGTACATCCCCAACTCACCCATCTTGCGCAAGATAGCTTCTTGTCGTGCACGTAAAAGGTCATCATTGCCAGAGTAAGGAGAATATGTTGTAGTCGCTTTGGGAATTGCAGCGATAACCGAAGCTTCATCTAAAGAAAGGTCTATCGCGGCCTTATTAAAGTACGTTCTAGCTGCCACCTCAGCCCCATAAGTATTGGAGCCGTATGGCACCAAATTTAAGTAAAGATCAAGAATCTCCTCCTTTGTATACGTCCTCTCAATCTTTATTGCCAATACTGCCTCCTTGAACTTACGAACGATTGTCTTCTCCCTTGTCAAAAGTGCATTACGCGCAACTTGTTGTGTAATTGTGCTCGCACCTTCGACTGCTCCACCTTCTTCATAATTCTTGCGAAGAGCTCGCAAAATACCAATCACATCAATCCCAACATGCTTGTAAAAACGCTCATCTTCAATTGCGATCGTAGCATTACGCAGTGCATCTGGTAAATCATCATGCGAAACTAACTTTCTATTCTCTTCTCCGTATAGCCTATATAAGACATGATCACCAGTCCTATCATAAATTATCGTAGTCTCTGATACCTTTCTCTTTGTCAATTCCGTAGCATTAACTGTATGGTAATACGCGTAGAAAAAGACAGTTGCAAAAGCAAGGCACATTAAAATACCGAGATCAA
This sequence comes from Minisyncoccota bacterium, assembly GCA_938034715.1. Taxonomy (GTDB): domain Bacteria; phylum Patescibacteriota; class Minisyncoccia; order Moranbacterales; genus JAHDCW01. The sequence continues at coordinate 2,787 of CALHMM010000031.1, read as the reverse complement.
TGATAAGTTTAAAAAAAACAAGACTTCCTCTAAAAATCAACCGTGAAACAGAGCGACTTTCTTTTTCGCCACCACTCTGATAAGACCCGTCAAACATCTCAACACGCGACTTTCTTCTCAATATTTTTCCAAAAAAATTCTTCATATCCACATTTTACACAGAATGATAGACGCCCTCAAGCCTTTCACCGACTAAAAACCAACTGAACTGATCCACACGCTTTGCCGCAAGCAAACCCTTTCGCTTACTTTCCTTTGGTTGATCTGCAAGATTCATAATAGCAGACGCAAGAGTATGTTGATCAACATGCGATATGTACGTCCCTGAATCATCCAAATACCTCCTATTTGTTTCTCGATCTACACAAACTGTAGCTGTATGCGCAGCCATGTACTGAAGTATCTTACCACTTGCTTGATGAGAATGCGAACTTTTGGGGTCAACAGTTATATCAGCCATAACATTGATCTCAGGCATCGTAAAGTAATTAAGTGGATGGATAATCAAGAAACTCTCACTAATGCCTTTACTGTGAACAAATTCTTCAATCCATTGCGCATAATCCCCACCAACGACAAAAAAGATATCCTCTCTTTTCTCCAAGATTTCACATGCACAGTCTAAATAGTGATGGATGCCTTTATTACGAACCAACCCTCCAGTGAACGCGACAACAGATTTATCCATGGGTACACCGTACTTCTTCCTCAGTACATCCTTTTGGGCGATAAGCGAACGATAATTCTCCATATCCACACCATCATAGATATGATACACACGACGATCTCTACGAGCCTCCTTGATTGTATCAATATGATCTGCACTACTGACAATTGCTGCATCTCCCATCTGATTTATCGCACGCTCCAAAAAACTAAACACCCGCGAAATAACACCTATACTTAAATAACCGTGGGATCGCATCTCGCCTACAAGAGAACCATGAAAATCTGAAATCAGCCGCATACTGCGCCAAAAAAAAACGCGTCGTGCAAGCCATCCAATGATGACACCTTCGTGTATGTGTCCATGCACGATGTCTGGCTTCCACACGTATGTCATCCACAGGACCTTGCGTATCAGAAATAAATTAAGAACAATCTTCTGCCAATCGGCACCAGCCGATGTTTTCTTATACCAAAAAAGCCAACGACGCACACGACGTACATCAATTTTTGTTGTTATATATTTGTGGATATCATCCCCGACATGGTACGTCAGGATTCGCACACTATGACCCCGCTTTTCCAGAGCACGCGCTTCTTCTAAAATGCGAATATGTGTTCCACGATGTGAAAAAAATGGTGTCGGCGCAATCATCAAAATCTTCACAAAAGAGTGATTAATATGTTAAGTAAATGTATTTTTAGTCTATCACAAAAACTTCATCCAAACCAAAAATATGCCGAGATTTATCAAATTTTTAGATCCTCTACACCAAACACTACATCATCGCCTCTGTGTATACTACCAGCGATAATTTTCCGGGCCAAAGCATCAGCAACAGATTCATCTATAAATCGCAAAATACTCCGCGCACCAAATTGAGGGTCGAATCCCAATGAAACTATCTTTTGTGAAACACCCTTATCGAAAACAAGTTTTAAATTTTGCTCGAGAAATACTCTATCAACAAATTTACGCAAAAGCAGCTCTGTTATTGATAAAATTTCCTGCTCATTGATCGTATGAAAGACGATTATATCATCAAATCGGTTGAGAAACTCAGAACGAAAGATTCCTTCATCTGTCAGCGAATCAATCAGTTGCATCTTCATTTCACTCAATCTCACATCTGCATCTGTCATTTTCTGTATATGCTTTACGCCTGCATTAGACGTAGCTATAATAATCATCGACGTAAAACTGAGCTTTCTGCCATATCCGTCGTGAGCTACACCCTCATCTAGTATCTGCAAAAAGAGATCCAAAACTCGCGGATTCGCCTTTTCAATCTCATCAAGTAATAAAATAGAGTATGGATGCTCCTGAACAAGAGCACTCAATCGACCTTTTTGATCAAGTGCGCGAGAGCCCATTAATAAATCAAGAGATTGCGCTCCTTGAAATTCACTCATATCAAGTCGAATAATCTTCTGCTCATCACCAAAATACTCTCTTGCAAGAGTTTTAGCCATCTCTGTCTTTCCAACGCCTGTCGGTCCAAGAAAAAGAAAGCTACCAGCAGGATGATGCGGTCGTATCATTCCGCTACGCATACGCCGCACTGCTTCCGCTACAGATTGCACAGCTTCATCTTGTCCAATGATATTCTTGTGAAAATGATCTTCCAGAGTCAGTAAATGCTCTTGTTGTTCAGGTGAAATCTTACCCACAGGAATCCCTGTTTTTTTCTGAATGTATTCCCGCACCACCTCTGGAGTAATGAAAGTACTGTCACTCTCTTTTTGCCAATACAAGCCAACTTCTGTAGCGAGTGAAAGCGCCCGAGAAGGAAGTGGGCCGGTATTTGTGTATCGCTCAGAACCACGAACGATCTCCCGCAATCCTTGAAATGTATAGACAGCACGATTCTGAAAATAAAAGTGTGCAAACAATGTCTGCATTGTCGTATCTTCATCCATCTCTGGAACATGGATCACATCAAAATGTGAAAGCATTGAATCCTTGTCTTCTATCGTCGCGTGAAATGACTCCTCAGATGTAACACCGATAATCCTAAATGAAGGTAGTGAAGCATACTTTGCAATAATCGTTGGATACGAAAATCCACGATGCGCCTCAGTATACTGTTCAAAGTTCTCCAAAAACAATATAACATTGCC
>CALHMM010000030.1 GCA_938034715.1 Minisyncoccota bacterium | reverse complement strand
AAAGCGAATTTTCAATCGTTACCTCAACAACTTCATTTTGTATTTCATAGTGTATTTCTTCTTGGACAGCGGTGAAGTCGTCGTCATCTCTGGTTACAACGATTGCTTTGTCGGATGACGGCTCATAACGAATCTCTTTGGCACGACTATTCCCTGGTTCAAATGTAAATTGTAGTTCTTTGCCGATGCGAACACTTTTAAAATCATAGACATTTTTTGCGGCTTCTAGGAGTGATGCTACATCGTTGGCGTCGTATCCCGCCTGATTGGTAAATATTTCTGCAGGGATATCACCATCTTTTATCTTGTACTTTACTGTGTCTTGACCACCCCCAATGCCTACATTTTCTTCGCTTAGATTATGATTGCTGCTGGCGCTTTCTTTGTCGGAGAAAGATGCGACATTTTGTTGAGCTGTTTCTGTATTTTCTGCAGAAACACTTGTGACAACAATCTCATTTTTGTCAGAATTCACAAAAGAAATTCCCGCTAATCCCAAAATCGCCACTACACCAAGAGCGACTTTTGGTCTTTTTTTGCGCCATTTTCTCTTGCGAAGTGCGCCGTAATTTCTCTTTTTCCGTTTGTTTTGTTTCGAATCTTCATCTGCCATAGTTTTTCTATTCTACCACAGTTGCTTTTTTCACTTATCCATGGCAAAAATTTGATATTGCTCTCCACTTGTCACACTCGAGGTCTCCATTAAGTCAACTCAGAGAGCGAGCTGGTCTGAAAACCGTAATTTTCCCTGGTGTTTACAGCATCACTATGTCTTAATGTATTTTGAATACTTGTCTTTTTTGTGTTGATTGCCTGCATTACATATGTAATTGCATCGAATTGTCGGCTCTTCAGCTGTACAGAAGACTGTTCTCCTGTCGAGTATTTATACGAAAAAAACGCGATTATGCTCAAAGTAGCGATCAACGCGTAACTAACAAAGATTGGCGTTCCGACTTCATTGCTACTACCACGCACGAGAAAGAACGTTAGCATAGTAAACAGAAGTCCAGCTAATCCAGCGCTTGCAATCCAAATTCTTTTTAGAGTGAAGCGGATCAATGGGTGAAATAGATCATATAGTATTTTTTTGTCCATATATATCGCATATTTTGTAACATGCTAATATAGCATATATATTACTTTTTGTCAAATATGTAGTACAATTTCTTTACTTTATTTATTAGCGTTAGATCTTGGAGTCTTGACTCTAACAATTGTGCCTGATCGTCTGCAGCACAATTTGAATATACTACGTATTAGCGTACAATGGGCTTATAATCATTAGTAAGATACTATGACAATTGATATTATTTCTTATAAGCTAGCTGATGGCGTAAGTCACGATGATCTCATTGCGAGCGCTACCGACATTGTCGAAACTTGGATGAAGAAGCAGGAAGGTTTTATCTCATGGGAGATCAACAAAAATAATGATGGATCGTATACAGATTTCGTGTATTGGAATAGCTTGGAGGACGCTAACAAAGCCACTGATAACATGAGTCAAATTCCCGAGGATCATAAGTGGCTCACTGTCTATGACATGAGTAGTGTGACGGCAGAAAAAGTAGAGACTGTTTTTTCATTTAATAAATAGTAGAGGTTAGTGTCTTGCGTCTAAAAAACTACCCATAAGGGTAGTTTTTTATAGATCAATGAAGGGGTTATCTTTTATAGGGTCTATGCGATCGCGCTCTTACTGGGCGAGCATTTTGCCTACTCCTGGAGATGCGGGAAGTTGATCTGCTAGCCATATTCATCGTCGCTTCATCGACAAATGTCATGGCCTGACCTGTGCGTCCTGCGCGTCCCGCGCGTCCAATGCGGTGGACATAGTCAGCATAACTCTGCGGCGTAGCATAGTTGATCACATGTGTAATGTCTGGCACATCGATACCACGCGCTGCCACATCTGTGGCGATCATTATACGCGCTTTATTCCTTTTGAAGTTTAATAGGGCTCTTTGTCGCTGTCCTTGTGACTTGTCGCCGTGAATTGATTCTGTCTTGAAGCCTCGCATAGCTAGAGACTTTGAGAGTCTCTCAACACCTCTCTTTGTTTCGTCAAAGATCAATACCTTGTTACCCTCACTACTCTTAAGAATTTCTTGCAATTTCTCCATTTTTTCTTCAAGAGATTTATACTGGACAACACTTTGCTCTACATTGTCACTGGTATCTCCAGTCTTCACTGAAACAGTAACAGCGTCATGTGAGAATTCACTTATTAAGCTGCGCACTTTTGGATCCATCGTTGCGCTGAAGAAGTATGATTGCCGCTGCTTTTTCATTTTCCCTAGGATGGCTCGCATATCGTTTACAAATCCCATGTCGAGCATACGATCAACCTCATCAAGTACGACTGTGTCAAACTCTAGAAGATTTAGACTCTTTCTCTCAAGATGATCTTTGATCCTGCCCGGTGTTCCGATGATAATCTGAGGTCGGTGTTTCAGATCACGAAGCTGCGCGTACATCGGCGACCCTCCAATTAGAAGTACAGTCTTTAATCCGGTACTTCTGGTTAGTGTTCGTACTTCATCGAGAATCTGACCTGCTAGTTCTCTCGTTGGTGCCATGACAATGACTTTTGACTGCTTGTTGCGCAAAAGTCTGTCGATCACCGGAATCCCAAAAGCTACTGTTTTTCCTGTTCCCGTATTTGCAATACCGATGATATCTCCGCCTTCGAGACTTACAGGGATTGACTGATCTTGTATCGGCGAAGGTGTGACAAACTTCCTTGCGGCAATGTTGCGTGCAAGAATCGGAACTACCTTGAAATCAGCAAACGTATTTTTTGCTACGTATACTTCTTCCTTTTTGGTCACGACTGCAGCTTTTACAAATTTTGATGGGTGAATATTCTCTTTTTTTGGTCCTCGTCTACAGGCACCTCCACTGAATCGCCTCTTTTTACCAAACTTTGACCCAGTAGAACCTGTACGTGTACTACTACCAAATGGACGCCTACCTCCGGACGGAGTGTGGCGTTTTTTTTCATATGCCATAAAGAAATGAATCTCTTATGTAAATTAAACTCGATTATTCTTGCACTTTCTTTGCCGGCCCAATAACACAGAAATGTATTGAATCCTCAGTTAAGTGCGGATGAATTGCGAGAAATAATTGTACACAGTCGTACATGCGACAAGTCACGTGACTCGGATTCATCAATAACGAAATAGTAGTTTATCATAGATCAATC
>CALHMM010000029.1 GCA_938034715.1 Minisyncoccota bacterium | reverse complement strand
CAAGAAATTTCAGAGATTAGTGCAGGAAGTGCTGCTCTGGAATAATTTTATTTACTACTAAATTCACTATATTATTTATATGAAAGGAAAGATTTCGCAAATTATTGGACCTGTTGTCGATGTCGTTTTTGAAGAGTCATTACCAGCAATCTACGATGCTCTAGAAACAAAGCTTGAGGATAAAAAAATTATTCTCGAAGTGCAGCAACATCTTGGTGGTGATACGGTGCGCGCTGTAGCGATGACTTCAACAGATGGGATGAAGAGAGGTCAAGAAATTGAATCACTTGATGGACCGATTACAGTACCTGTGGGAGAGCAAGCTCTTGGACGAATGTTTGATGTTGTGGGTGACCCGATCGATAACAAGCCTGCTCCAGAAAATGCGCCGCGCAATCCTATTCATAGGAAGGCGCCTGACTTTACTGAGCTCTCTACGCACGATGAAATTTTTGAAACAGGTATTAAAGTTATTGATCTGATCTGTCCTTTTGTAAAGGGTGGAAAGGTTGGGCTTTTTGGTGGTGCAGGTGTGGGAAAGACTGTGCTTATTCAGGAACTTATCAGAAACATTGCTGCTGAGCATGGTGGAAACAGTGTTTTCGCTGGTGTGGGAGAGCGTACGCGTGAGGGAAATGATCTGTACCGAGAGATGGAAGAGAGTAACGTGCTCGATAAGACGGCGCTTGTGTTTGGTCAGATGAATGAACCACCTGGAGCGCGACTTCGTATCGGTCTCACAGGACTTGCGATTGCTGAGCATTTTCGTGATAAAGAAAACAAGGATGTGCTGTTTTTTGTCGATAATATCTTTCGTTTCACGCAGGCTGGATCTGAAGTGTCTGCGTTACTCGGACGTATCCCAAGTGCTGTAGGTTATCAAAGTACACTTGCTGAGGAGATGGGTGGTTTGCAGGAACGTATTACTTCAACCAAGAATGGATCAATTACTTCAGTTCAGGCAGTATATGTGCCTGCTGATGACCTCACTGACCCAGCTCCAGCTACGACGTTTGCTCATCTTGATTCGACAGTTGTGCTCGCACGCTCATTGACTGAAATCGGTATTTATCCTGCTATTGATCCACTGGACTCGAACTCTACAATTCTTGATCCAAAGATTGTGGGGCAGGAGCATTATGATACTGCTCGCGGTGTGCAAAAGGTACTCCAACGCTACAAGGACCTTCAGGATATCATCGCAATCCTTGGTATGGATGAACTCTCTGAGGAGGATAAGCTCACAGTGGCGAGGGCGCGTAAGATTCAGAAGTTCTTCTCACAGCCATTTTTTGTCGCGGAGATCTTTACTGGAAGTCCTGGTAAGTACACGAGTCTCAAGGACACCGTGCGTGGATTTAAAGAGATTCTCGAAGGTAAGCATGATGATAAAGATGAGAATGCATTTTATATGAAAGGATCAATTGATGAGGTAGTAGCTGCATAATTACTAGTTACTTGTTATAAAACTTTATGAGTAAGATTGCATTTCAAATTGTGACTCCTGCTGGGATGAGCATCGAAGAAACTGTTGACAGTGTTACTGTGGATACAGCTGACGGTCAAATCACTGTGCTGCCTGAGCATACGCCGCTTTTGGGTGTTCTTGCGCAAGGTGAAGTGATGATCCGAAAAGGTAAGGATGAAGAGTCATATGCGATATTTGGTGGTTTTGTTGAGGTGAAGAAAGATTCAGTTGTGACAATTCTTGCTGATGGAGCTGAGAGTGGTTTGGAAATCGATGAGACAAAAGTAAAAGAAGCAATAGCACGAGGTGAGGAGTTGAAGAAACAAAAAGCTTCGATGGATAGTGAAGAATACGCGCGCGTCGCTGCTGCACTTGAGCGGGATATGGCGAGGTTACGTGTGTTGCGACGGCGGAAATAGTCTTTGCGAGTTTCCCCCATATGACTGCATTTAAATAAAGCAATATTCTATGAATAAAAAAATTGCGCTTCCCGTTTTGATAATCGGATCGTATTTGCTTGGTTACTGCATTTTTTACCTTGTGACATTTTTTCTCCCACTTTCTTCCTCAGAAGGAAATTTACTTTCTCTGGTTTTTGCGGGATTTTTTTCGTGTATCGTGATTATGAGTGCACTTAAATCGCAAAGTCCTGTTAGTGCGCATTTTCTGACTGCGGTGATGAGTGTTGCTACAATCATTAGCGTGGGATGGCTTGTTGTTAGTGCGCCAGTCATTTTCTTTCTTGTGATAATGGGCAGTGGTGGAATTCGTTTGTCGAGCGCTTCAAATATTGATTTAGCAGTTCCTTTTTTGATGGGTCTTGGTATTTGGCTAGTTCCACCTCTTTTGCTTTATGGTACTTGTCTGGCCTGGATTGCTGCACGGAAATTGTAGTAGGGAGGGGACTTGCTTTTTTTGATGCATTAATGTATAAAGATAAGTATTATAAAAAAGGTATTTCTACAAATAGAACTATATGACTATCAATGGGCAGGATATTGCGATCAAGGATGTGATGCGAGAACCGACGATTGTTGAATCTGGCATGGCTTTTCGTGATGTAATCAAGAAAATGATTATTGAAAAGACAAATTCGTTGGTTGTCGTGGATGCTGATGGTGTAGCAATAGGCATGGTTAATCCAAAATCTTTGATTAAGCATGTTGTGCCTGATTATCTGGAAAATGATTCTATCGCAGCTCATTTTGCAACAGAAAGTATTTTCCGAGAGGAGGCAGCTAAGGTGGCAGATGTTGCTATCGAGGATTTTATGCAAAAGGATATCTCAACTGTTAAAGCTGATGATACACTTATGCAGGCTGCTGTGGTAGCTCTGGAAAGTGGTCAGGTACGTATTCCTGTGGTAGATGAGAATAACAAGCCAATTGGGCTTCTTACTAGAACAGAGCTGAAAAATGTGATTGGAGCATTTCTAGATATAGAAGAGTCTTTCTCGAAATAGTCATGAAGCAATTATGAGCATACGCTTGTAATTGTTTTTGTTTGTTTCGAAGTTTGAAGTTTTTCGCAAGAAGTTGAAAGTTTTTATCGATGTATGAGATTTTTCATCTTCAAACGAATGCACAGGCTTTTGCTTTGGGCATTTTTTGTTTTTATATATTAATTTAACGAGAAGTTATGGAGACGGACATTGTAGCAGGGGCAGGGTTTGGTGTGGGGTTTTGGGTGAGTATTGTCGTGTTTGCTGTGACATTTGCTTTAATTATCTCAGAGAAGTTGCATCGTACAGTAATCGCATTTTTTGGAGCGATGACGATGCTTATCGCAGGGATGATTTTTGATTTTTACAATGGCGAGCAGGCGATTAGTGCTATTGATTTCAATACAATTGGTTTGTTAATGGGAATGATGACGATCGTTGCTGTTTTGGAGACAACGGGTGTTTTCCAGTACCTCGGTATTTTGACCGCAAAAAAAACCAAAGGTAACCCTTGGTTTTTAATTGTTGCTTTGGGTACGCTTACATCTGTGCTGTCTATGATTCTCGATAACGTGACAACGATCATTTTGATTGTTCCTGTGACGATCATTATAGCGAGAATGATCAAAATATCACCATTACCACTACTCATTGCAGAGGCAATTCTTTCAAATGTAGGTGGCACAGCGACACTTGTTGGCGATCCGCCAAATATTATGATTGGTTCTGTGGCAGACTTTTCTTTTAACGCGTTTTTGGTCCATTCATTGCCAGTAGTAACTGTGGTGTGGTTTGTCACACTTGCTATCCTCCGCATTGTTTACAAGAAGGAAATTTCTCAACAGCCGCAGAACGTAGATGAGCTCATGAAAATGAATGAGAAGGAAGCTATTGAAGACCCACGGACACTGAAGATTATCCTCGGAGTATTGGCTTTGGTTGTACTACTATTTTTTGTGCATCATAAGTTGCACTTACAACCATCGATGGTGGCACTCATTGGCGCAGCTTTGGCATTGATTCTCGTCGCCCCACGGACAGATCCTCAGAAAATTTTTGAAAAACTTGAGCTGAGTGTACTTGCCTTTTTTGGTGCGCTCTTTGTTATTGTGGGAGGACTAGAACATTCTGGAGTGCTTAATTATCTCGCGAGTCTATTGGTGGATGGTGCTGCGGAAAATCCAGTTATGACGGCAATTATCGTTTTGTGGGCAAGTGCTATCTTGAGTGCGATTGTGGATAATATTCCGTTCACTGTAGCTATGATTCCGGTCATTGCATTTTTGGGTGCTCAGGGAGTAGATGTGAACCTTTTGTGGTGGGCACTTGTATTTGGTGTAGGATTTGGTGGGAACGGTACACCTATTGGTTCTAGTGCTGGCGTGATCGTTGTAAGTAAAAGTGAACAAACAGACAACCCAATCAGCTTTAAAGAATGGATTCGTGTTGGTGGAACAGTGATGATTGTCGGGTTGCTTGTGACGACTGGATTAATTCTCCTGTTTCATGAACATCTCTCAAATGAAGATATTGCAGGGCAATGTCCAAGCTACTTGAGTGAGCCAACAGAGAAATGTCCTGATGCAGGAGGAGACATGGAGATCAAGGTTGGTCACTAGGAAGTCTTATTTTACGAATATAGAGAAAAACCTTGTAAAAGAGGTTTTTCTTTTTGATTGATTTGAGTTGATAATCACGATATGATACTATTATTGACCGATCAGAGCATGCAAATCTAATATTTACTTTATGGAACGCTACGAACACGGAAAAATTGAAAAAAAATGGCAACAGAAATGGGAGGAAAGTTCCGCTTATGTAACTAAGGATTCCGTAGAAGGGAAAGAGAATTTTTATCAGCTATTTGAATTTCCGTATCCATCAGGGAATTTGCATGTAGGGCATTGGTATGCATTTGCGATTCCAGATATTGTAGGTAGGTACAAACGCATGAGGGGATATAATGTACTTTATCCAATTGGATTTGATGCTTTTGGCTTACCTGCAGAGAATGCTGCAATTAAACGAGGAATCAATCCACGCGAGTGGACTTATGACAATATGGATCATATGCGTAGCCAGATGCGATCTATGGGTGCTTCCTTTGATTGGTCGCGGGAGGTGGTGACGTGTGATCCTGCGTATTATAAATGGACACAGTGGTTGTTTCTGCAGTTGTATAAAAATGATCTAGCGACGCACGCGCAGGTAAGTGCAAACTGGTGTCCATCCTGCAAGACAGTGCTGGCTAATGAACAAGTAGTAGATGGCAAATGTGAACGGTGTGAAAGTACTGTTGAGAAGAAGCAGATGCAACAGTGGCAGATCGGCATTACAAAATATGCTGATCGTCTTATCGATGATCTTGATGAATTAGATTGGCCACAAGAAATAAAAACATCCCAGAAAAATTGGATTGGGAGAAGCGAGGGAGCGGAACTGGAATTTAAAATAGCAGATACAGATTATCAACTGAAGGTTTTTACGACGCGACCTGACACGCTTTATGGCGTGACGTACATGGTTGTAGCTCCTGAGCATAGTATCATTGAAGATTTGAAATCTAGAATATCCAATCTTGAAGAGGTGCATACTTATGTGGAGACTGCGTCTGCAAAGAGTGAAATCGATCGAACCAATGATACCAAGGAAAAAACAGGTGTGAAACTGGAGAATATTGCAGCTATCAATCCAGCAAGTGGGCAAGAGATTCCTGTGTATGTCGCTGACTACGTTCTCGGTGGATATGGAACTGGCGCTATTATGGCGGTTCCTGCACATGACGCGCGAGATTATGTTTTTGCCAAAAAGTACAGTTTACCAATTATGTGTGTAGTAAAACAATCTGATAAATCATGCTCGAAAAATTGTAAAAATTCAAAAAAAATCATTCTTCTTGGAGATGATTTAGTTGTTGTAAATGGTGAGAATGATGGAGTGTTTGATGAAATTCCTAAGAATATTTCCAAAGATTGCACGCGTTATAGATGTGAAGAAGTTACTTTGGGTGATCTTAGCGTTAAAATAGAGCTGTACTACTATTGGGGAGATCTCAATAAAGTAAGCACTGCTTTCATGGATGATCTCTATGGGAAATTTTTCAAAATTGACATATTGCGAGGTTATGTTTTTCAGTATTTACATCAATGGTGGGAGGTCCCAAATGATAAAGGCTTTCTTGTTAACTCTGAGGAGTTTGATGGAATGGGTAGCGAGGAAGCAAAGAGTGCTATTGTGAAGAAGGTCGGAGGAAAAATGACAAAGACCTATAAGCTGAAAGATTGGACTGTTAGTCGTCAGCGATATTGGGGCGCTCCAATCCCTATCATTCATTGT
>CALHMM010000028.1 GCA_938034715.1 Minisyncoccota bacterium | reverse complement strand
CTTGACTGGATCTTCACGCTCTTCTGTTGCTAACAGGATAATGATTTTTTCATTTGGGTAGTGACTTTCTTTGATTGCTTTGAGAGCAGGATCAATACTTGCAGCTTCTTCTGAGGCAGTTGGCAACATAACAACATGATACACGTCTTCCCACGGCATCATGTCTTGCTGGTTGAATTGTTCTACTTCCTGGATGAGTTTTTTGTCTTGAGAAAGCATTCTTTTGAGCGCTTTTTTTTGTTCGGGTGATGAAGTATGTGAAAGAATTTCCCAATTTGCAATGATGCGGTCTTTGATTTCTTTTTTGTATTGTTCGAGATCATCCACACCTTTGCATCTAGCGAGCCAATCAATTGTTTGTTCGTTCTTTAATCGTCTGTATGCTTTGATCGAATAATACGAAATAAATACTGTTCTATGGATCCAATAAATATCAAAAGCAATGATGAAAATTGCTACATAGACAGGGACAAAAATTGAAAAAACAACCATGCCAATCAAAGTCAGCCAGGTCAGGATAGCCGGGATTACCTCTAGCGAGCGGTGCGTCCTATAATCTTTTTTATTTGTAGTCTGCGGACTTGGAAAAAAGGTTTTCGAATCTTTTTTGACAGTCTGTAGATTTGTCGTTGAAGATGCGTTGTCGTTCATGCGAGATGATAATATATAAAAAACTCTTCTATATTATAGCAAAATTACACGCTCTTGGCGTGTTGATTTATTCTCAGCGCATCAGTGAATTCTAGTTGTTCAATACAATGCTAATTGTCGCGACAAGGAGTGCGATGTGTGCGAAAAGTCCCCCCAGTAAAACGCTATACGCTGCGATTCGCTCCTTGGCTGTGTAGAGCATCCAAGCTAATCCAAAATCCAACAGAAAAAAGAGAAGTCCCACGACGCTCAAAGTATATGGACTCCACCAGGGTGCCTGCACACTTGCCCCGAAATAGATATTGTATTGCAGTTTCACTAGAGCGCTAGAGACTTGGATATTCAGTAGTAAAAGCGCTAAAGCAATCACAGCGATTATACCAACTGCAATACAAATCCAATGAACGATTGCATTGGAAAAAAAGGGCGTGTCTTCGTTTACTCGCTGCCCAAATCGTACGAAACGCTGTCGATACTGGCGCATGATCGATTGATCCATATAAATCTCTTGCTTCTTTAGTAATCTAGTAACCCTATTATACAGGCTATCGTGACTGTTACAACCTGATTTTATTGTAATTCAGCTCGGATTTAATCCTGATTAAGCGTTGGCTTTGCGACGTCTTGCGGATCTATCGTTCGGTCTTCTCTTCCAGTAATACGCATGACGTCTTTATCAATCTTTCCAAGTTCTTTGTAGGCACTATTGTAATGACTCACAGTTGTGGACATCGTCTTTCCCAATTTTTCCATGTATACATCATAAGCACTCCAGTGTTTGGAGAGTTCACCGATGCGTTTTTTGATATGCTTGGCGTTGTCTTCTATTTCTAGAGCGCGCAAGCCTTGCAACACTGTTTGTAGATAGGCAAGGAAAGACGTTGGAGAAACAATGACAACATGTTTGTCGCGAAAGGCGTATTCGATCATATTGGTTGTTTTTACATTTACTGCACCTACAGTATTTACTAATAAATCGTAGTAAATTGCCTCTGACGGGATAAACATAAATGCAAATTCCGTTGTCCCCTCCTCTGGCCTGATGTATTTCGATGTTTCGTCGATTCGTGTCTTGAGATCTAGCTTAAACATCTTTTGGTAGCGATCTACCTCCTCAGGTGTCGAAGCTGCGAGTACTCTTTCATAGTTTTCTAGAGAAAACTTGGAATCAATTGGAATGATTTTGTCCTTGACGTATACCGCGGCATCGACGATTACACCATCAACAAACTTATGTTGCATCTTGTAAGAATCTGGAGGTAGTGCATTTGCAAGAACATGCTCAAGGATATATTCCCCCAACACCCCACGCTGCTTGGGGTTTTTCATGATGTCTTGCAGTCCTTTGAGCTGCGCTGAGAAATCGACAATTTTTTGATTGGTCTTGTCGAGATCGCCAAGTCTTTTAGATACGTTTTCAATCAGACGATCGGATTTTAGAGATATTTCGCTGATTATTTCTCGCGCTTCGCGGAATTGGTTCTCTCCAGCTCTGTGAATGTGCTCTAGTTTTTTATCGACACTCAACTGGATACGGTCTTGTGAAGTATCCATTTGTTCGAGTCTTTGTGCTATGGAGCTAAGTCTTTGGGTATGCTCATCCTGCTTCGAAGAATTTCTACCGACAAAAAGAAGCCATGCGTTTAGAATAGCTAGGACCGTTAGTATGATTAATAATATAAGAATTAAATCCATGAACGTGACGTTATTTTACTTCTCATGGAAATGTTTACGTTTGTATTGCACGAACTTGGAATATTAAATTGCACGATCCATTCCAAAGCTACTTCCTATGGCCTACGTAGACTATCGTTTGATTTCGGAGATAAATCTACTGAGTTTTGAGATTTTGTTGATAATTGCATCGTGAGGGCCTGCAAAAAACTCTATGAGAAATCTGTCCATCATCTCTAGTCGATAGTGAAAGTCTTCTACGTTTAGTGCCATATATTTTACTTCATGACCAATCTCGGCTTCGATTGCCGATATCACTTCGATTAAGTTTTTACGATCCATGTCATCGCCGACAATTAGTAAGTCGATTTCAGCTCGATTGTAATTCATAAATACGCCACTAATCATGACAAGCTTAATGCTGCCCACATCCTTAATCCTCTTGACCTCAGTGCAATGCGGGTAGACATTTGATTTTACAAACAGATTGCGGAGTTCGTTGTAGTATGTAAAGCTATCATTTAATGTGTAGTATTTCTTCCCTTCTCGTGTTGATGTCTTCACGAGATTTACCTTGATAAAACTTGCAACTAGCTTGCGCACGTCATTTGTTGGAATCTGTGTTTTCTCTCTGATTTCTGCAAAAAGAAAATTTTTACCAGGATTTAAAACAAAGAACCGCATAACTCGCGCACGCGATTTTGATCCCATCAGGATTTCCAATATTTCTGGCATAAATGAATTCTGCTTATGATAAATTTTTTAGAAGCGCCCTTACGTTTTCAAATCAAAGATGGAATGCTATAGTATTGTGTTTGATATTAGCATTTATAACTTCTTGGCTACTGCTAAACTCAGTGTACTATGGTCCGCTTAAAAACTCAAGAATTGGCGTTCTCAGGTCATTATAGTGAAAATTGATCAATCTGGAGTATTTCGATCCACATTTCCTCGCTTTTTACTCATAGAAAAGCAAAAAACGTATTAGCCTAGAGTCTGAGACTGCTGTATAATAGTATACAAACCTATGGGAAGCGTGATAGAGTCTAAGATACGATTACATGTCTAGTCCAAAAAAAAATACTCGTAAGAAATCTACGGGCACTCGTAAAACTCTACCAAAAGTTCTTGTGATGGATATCGTAGATGTTTTTGTCGCATCTTCAGCAAAACAACGGACCTATATAGAGCAAATCAATTTTGCGCCTCGTAATTTTACCCAAAAGCACCTCGGTACAATCTGCGGTTTTTTTATGGTGCGTGATAAGAGCTCATGGAGTGCGCACATTGTTCATTTTTTGAATGCTGAATTTAAAAAGGAGTATTTCTCACAATCCAAGCGTTCGATGAGTGAGAGCTTTATAGCTGCACTGCATCATACAAACAGAGCACTTGCAGAACTAGCAAAAAATGACAATATCAACTGGATCGGTATGCTAGATAGCGTGCTGTGCACCTATGATGATACTACGATTCACTTTAGCGTTACTGGTGGTGGCTTGGTTCTGTTGATGCGAGACGGTGAGCTCATCGACATAAGTGAAGGTCTCTCGCCAGAACAAGCCTCCCCAAATCCACTCAAAACATTTGTAGACACTGCAAGCGGTCAACTGATCGCTGGAGACAAACTCATCCTTACATCTAGTGAGCTCTTGGATTTGGTCCCGCACGAGGAGCTGGAGAAAAATCTCACGCGGTTTGATGATGATGAATTCTTCCAATTTGTTTCTACAGTCCTGACAAATGAATGTCAGATGGCCTCAACTCAAATCATTACTATTAGTGAGAAGCAACAAAGTGATAAGCGAATCATACAGAAGTCGCGCGAGATTACTTCAAATGCTGATTTCCCTTTATCCAGTAAAGATGCTGTGCAAGAGGAGGAGATTATCATCCCTGAAAACGCCTTTAGCGCACAGCACTATTCAACGGACAAAAAGAAATCTCATTACATCCCTGATGGATCGACAGATATAGAACCAAGCCCTAGTGTGAGAGCAAAGAAAAATCCCATCTCACAAAAAAAGAGTACCCCTACAGATGACGTGCAGAACGATCATGGCGATGAATACGTCGATAAGAGAACAGGTCATATCTATGTTTCTGGTGATTCTCATGAAAAATCGTCTTCTACGATCAATCCGCACATCGACAATGTGAAGGATTATTTGAGTGATTTTTTCTATTTTCTTAAGAAGTGGACTAGATCCATGTGGCAAAATATCTCTCATTTTTTCTCACAACTACCTGCAGTATTTGGCGTATTGGCAGATAAAATGAAACCAAATCAGAAAGAGTCTCCTGCGGATCTAGAGACAAAGACTGTGGATGAAGTGGTCGCCGACATTCCAGAAAAAGTCTCTGATGATACTTCAAATATCGCTGTTGATACGTCTGAAAAAATGAGTAGCTCACCTGCTGCGACATTCTCTATCACAGATTTTCAAGAAAAAATAAAAAAGACGTTCCTCGGGCTTGTTGCCCCAGTAAAAAACCATTTTCGGTCAGCGAGCTTTGGTACTTCTACTACTACTCTTATTCAAAAAACTCGCATGTGGCTTTCAAGCGCATATGCGAAATTATTATCACATCTTCCATCTTCCTGGGTGTACACTGAGCAAATTGAAAGCACTCCAATAGATGATGGCGTAGTTGAGGAATCTCCCAATCTTTCTAAGGTGTCCCGCAAAAAGAAAGAAAAGCCCGAAGATCAAGACACTGCCACATCAAATCCTTCGATCGTAAAAAAATCTAGGGCAAAAGCAGTTCGTATGTCTGCTGTGGCTCGATCAAGCGAGAAAAATACTAACAAAGCGCCAACTGATGATGATCGCTTTTCAGTACTCGATGAACTCTACGGCGAAGAACAACCCATTGTTGATTTTGATGAGAGAGACCAATCACCATTAGCGAAAATTGCAAATTTCACGCGTTCACAATTGTCTCGTTTTACGCCATTTTTTCAAAAAATCAGACACTTTCTTTCTCGGATTTTCAAGCAAGAAACTGCTGATCACAGACATACCTCTGCAGCCTCTGAGATAGACGACAATCTATCAAAAGATATGGGCCTCAGCGCTCCCGCTGAGAAATCTGATGATAAGCTGTCTCGAAAAACGAGAACCGTAGCTGGTTATATGCAAGGATCGGGCATTAGTAGTATTGTCGTTAAGGCGATATTGGGCGCTATCCTTTTAGTATCGATCATCTACCCGTTTTATAGGAACATTATAACTGTAAATCAAGGAGAGGAAGCTGCAGCCCTACTAGAGCAAAGGACTCTACAGGAAAATCTTGGCGAAACTGTACAGGAAGAATTGACTATACCCGAGCCCACCAAAACTGTTCCTGATCCATCTGCACTCCTAGAAAAAACTAGCGCGTCGCACAGCTTTATTTTCAAAGACACAGCTTATTTCGCTACAGATACTTCCCTTTTGCGCGTTGGGGAGAAAAATGTCGAAACAATCGCTCTTCCTAAAGATTCAGGTAACATAAAAGATATTGCTCCGATTGATGACTTAAACCTCATCTTCTTCTTGACGGATTCAAATGTGTTATATGCTTACAATCCTTCGAACGGAGTCTTCAATAAACAAACTGTTTCAACTCCACTGGATCACAATGAAATCCTAACGATGAGCTCTTATCAACAAAAGTTTTATACTGCTACCAATGATGGTATTACACGTTTTGAACGTAGTATTGGTGGCTTTGTCTCACCTACAGAATGGATCAAGGATTCTACCGCAATCGATGATCTCACATCACTCAGCGTTGACGGCAATGTCTTTGTCGCAAAAGATGATAAAATCCTTGCTTTTGAAGCTGGCATACTCCTCCCCACTTCTTCGCCAGAAAATGTCAAAGCGCGATTCATCTACAAAACACAAGAAATGCAAAATTTATGGGTTTTAGACACCGCCAACTTTACTATTCACAAGTTAAATCCTCAGACGCTCAGGTTGGAAGAATCATTTGTACACGAGCAATTACGCGATGTTATTTCATTTAGTGTTGATGAGAGCAAGGATATGGCGTATCTCGCTGGTGGCGATAGCGTAATGTCACTAAGCCTAGTAAATAATATACAGTAGACCAATTTTAAGAGGTGGTGTCATAGTCTTTGGGTGTCAGACACCCTCAATACTCTCATAAAAACTGTAGCAGTGGCTTCGTCTGGGTAATTGTGCAGATCTAGAAACTACTGAGTCCTGTCGCTTCCATGAACTTATAGAGAATCATTTTTGATATACTTTCATCACTGTATGCTTGATAGTCTAAAGTGTATTGCCTCTGGTTCCTATTTTCCCAGTGTGACGTAAATAATTCATTTGCATCTTTGATCGCTCGGGTTTGTCTCGATGACTTTACAATGACATTTGTTTCGAGATTGTAGTCACCAATGTTGCGGCGAGTAAGATTAGCAGAACCCATGATTATAGTGGCGGCTTCACCGGAAGTAAAGAGTGTCATCTTCGCGTGACACTGCTCACCGTGTGTGTTGCACCACCGCACACTTACATCTCCTCCATTAGAGATGATTTCATGAGCGATTTGTCGATTTGGAACGCCATTTTTCTCTCTGCCGAAGGCATCCTTATTTGGATCGAGGATCATTCTGATTTTTACACCTCTATCACCTGCATCTTTTATCGCTTTTACGATATCTCTATCACTTAGATAGAACATCATCATATCGATCTGGTCTCCAGCCTTACTTGCATTTATTTGACGAACTAAAGCATTTTTTATTTTGCCCTCAGTGAGCAACCGCACAGTTGCTATATCACCTTCTACTTGCTGCTTTACTTTTGTATTTTGATTACTTAGTTGGATGGGAGGATTTGGTATAGTAGCGTCAGAGAAATCTGCAACTGCTTGCTCTGAGCGCAGTACATCGCTCCATAGAGCGGAGTCAATACGTAATGCAACGTTACTATGCGCACTGGATCCATCGTGTGGATTTGCACTTGTGACGAGTGTAGCAATACCTGATTTCTGTCCTCTCTGGTAATCAGCTATCATGATTTTTCTATGATTTGCCTTGAAGTTAAATAATCGTAGATATGTTCGTAGTGTAAGTTTTCCACGTCTTGCATCCATCACATGTGGTAACCACCCCCCACTGGAACTATTTCCCCACCATTGACCAAAAATGCGCCATGGTGCGCTGTACACTGGATTGGAGTCCCTTAATTTCTTGACATCCGTAATTATGACATTTATACCTGCTTGCTGCATAGCATTTATGTGCTGCGATGTGTCCCCGCCGTAGACGGTATTAATAGGATCTGTGATAAATGTAATGCTTATATCTGGCGAGGATTGCTTTTTAGCGAGTAGTTTTTGCGTTAGTTCACCAGACAATCCCTTATAGGATTCTGTCGCTGTTCCCAACATATCATTAAAAAGAAACATATCTATGAGAATATACTCCTGCGCCTCATCAATCATCGCAAAAACCTCTGGGAAGATTTCTTGCTCAGAGACTCTCTGACCGTCTTTGTCGAGATATGTAATATCTGAGAGAAAGGTGATATCATCACCAGAAATCGAGTGAACTTCTCCTTGTGCGCTGATGCCATTTGGCAATGGTTTATATATATGCCACAAACCCACGATAATGCATAATAAAAATGTAAGAGATACTACTAAAATACGTTTTTTCTTCATTTTTGTTATAATTGTATAATAATGCCTTGTCCAGTATTGTGTATGTAATAGTATATCATGTTGGTTTGTGACGGGGTCATATAACAGAATCACAAATATAAAGAAAATTAAAATGAAAGATCTCTATTTTTTTAAAGGAAGGAATAAGAAATTGTTGTCTGTCCTGACACTAAATGATGCTACATTCTGGGGCGCTGATGTTTTTGTTGCGGTAGTTTTTGCACTTTTTATTACGCAGCATATTGATGGTGGTACAGCTACCCATGTTGGCATCGTTTATGGCGTGTATAGAATTGTTCGAGCATTGCTCGCACTGCCAATTGGCGCATTCTTTGATCGTCATGTCGGATATATCGATGAGATGTGGGGTATGATCAGTTCGTCTCTCCTTACAGGTAGTATGTATTTTGTACTATTTAGTGTGACACATCTTTGGGCTGTTTATGTCTGTATTATATTTATCGCTATAGGCCATGCGATCAATATCGGATCTTGGAAAATACTTTTTTATGGATCTATTGATAAACAGCAGCAAGGTCACGCAATCGGTATGTACGAGACAGCAATGCAGATCGTCTACGGTATCGCTTCAATCCTTACGGGTATCGTAGGGGACGTTTTTGGTTTCGAATGGATTATGATTCTTGCTGGTATTGCGACGGTTTTTAGTGGAGCGCTCCCATTTTTCGTGCGCAAGCAGTTGAATCAACTCCAGACAAATACTAAGTAACTGCCTTTCACGTTACCTGCAGTGCATCACGTGAAGACTGGGAGAATTTTGCATGTTAAAAAGCCACTCTCAACATGCAATAATACACATGTATCGAGTGGCTTGTCTAGGATAGACCTTGCAACTATCCGGTTGCTGCAACTGGCTGTTGCGCGCCTTGTTCAACCGAACTTTGACCAGGTAGCTGCGCTGCACTTGCATCAGCCGATAGAGCGTCTGCCTTAACGAGATACTGCGTCACGTTTCCTGCGACCGCATCTGACTCACCGAGTTCGCGAATCGTTGTGGCAATGCGTTGGACATGTTTTTGTGCTGTTCGCAGGTGTATGCCTTGCTCCTCCGCACTCTGAGTGACTGTCTTGCCGCCATACAAATGAGCGAGAGTTTTACGTGTGCATTCCGGAACGTGATTTACCAACTGATCATAACTGTACTTGTTCATTTTGTGTCCTCCTAGGACGTTGAGTGATATGCACGTAATTTGTACACATCATCAACATACACTATTTGTGTATATTTGTCAACACCTTGAAGTGTCACACTATTCCTCGTATTTCATGTTTGAGAACTCAGTATCACTTTTCTACCCGCTAAACGAAAAGCGCTACCAAGATAGTAGCGCTCTGTTTGTTGGTGTATCTCTCTAGACTTCCTCCTCTACTACCCACCAAGCTATTCCTTCGTATACCCAGTTAGGATCGTTTTGCTCAAGATTTTCTTTTTCCTGTTCACTTGTAGTGTAGAAGTGACCTTTATACTGTTCGCTATAGAAACGGTATGTTGGTACTGAGCCTGGCTGCTGGGTCCCGTACACATTGTACGCCTCACCTTCGTATGCCCAATTTGGATCGTTCTCTAT
>CALHMM010000027.1 GCA_938034715.1 Minisyncoccota bacterium | reverse complement strand
AATAGTGGTGTTCTTTTGAATTTGTCGGTGGCGCATTTCTGCCACCGACTACTTAGATACAATTACGTTGTAACCCGTTTAAAGGTTCTGTGTCGTGGGTGCGTCAGCGCGTAACACTTCCACACGATACTTAGTACGAAGTACTCCAGTCTATAGATAACAGCAAATCGTGCGCCGCTTTGGAAGCCGTATCGCACTGCGTCATCTAGTGATATGCCGGTCTTTTGAAGAGCATCTTTGTAAATTACCCCTTTGACCTGTGCGAGCGCGCACACTCTTTGATTACCGATGTCAGTAGAGAGCGGATTAATTTTCCACTCTGAATTGACTGTATCTAGAAATGCGGCACCGTCTGTTACTCTTTTTATAAAGTTCATTTCGTCTCCCGTCGGTCACTTGTGATCATTTGATACTACCTCATGTAATATAATTGATACTGAAATAATGTCAATTTCTGAACTTTCCTTTCCACGCAAGGCAAAAAAAATTACACCGTGTATGCGGTTTTTTACATTTGACAAAACGTTGAAATAATGTACAATCATCGTAACCTAAGCGTTTGCGTACCTTAATAAAATTGGATGCTTGTATTTTGCAAGTATTTCGACATGTATCATCTACTTCTCTGGAGGAGAATATGAAAAAAATACCGTCCTTTGTGACGCTGTGCATTATCAGTTTGATCTGCGTAGTGATCCTCTTCGATCTCTTCGGTGAGATTACATTTACTGCTGCGATTAGCAAATTTGGATTTAGCGGACTTATATCAGGCTTCCTCATTTTTACTGTCTTGGGAGCAGTTTTCTTATTATTTGTAGGAAAGATCATCAATACGACACCGCTCGTTGTGAAGATTGTACTGTCTTGCCTCATTGTCATTCCAATTGTGAGTACACTTGTGCTCAAGCGTACCGATGCTATCACAAATAATGTTTTCAGTTTTGATAGCCAGTCGGGCTTTATAGCACACATGGCTGTGCCATTTGGACTAGCGCTATTGATCGTTTGGAGTATTGGCTACATCTTGAGCAGACTCGCTCGTCGTTAAACTTACTGGAGTCACTGATGAAAACTACTATCTTAGTATTTGCCTTGGTATTAACCTTATCTGCGTGTGCCACGCCACAACCTGGTGGATATGATATATCAAGTGGGTATGGTCGTACTCAGACAACTCGTCCGTTACAAGAAAATCCACCCACCAGTTCAATTATCCCCAAGGAAAGCGATGTTGACCCGCGAACTAGCATAAACTGCAACGATGTGTATTACGATTCTCGTGCTCAATGGGCAGCAGCACTTCGCAGTGGAGATCGTGATTCTTACATGCGTGCAGAGAAATGTGGACATGGAAAAAGTTCTGAAGATTCTCAGAAGTACTCATTTAAGAAACCGACTCCCCACCAAGATCCTTTGGTACATCCGTCTGAGGTTACAATTTTGACTGTTCCAAACCTCGATGCAACTATTAGTGCGTATCAGAAAAACTGCTCCCAAGACCTATCCTCTCATCAGTACAGTGTTTGCATGAGTGAAGCCACTCGGCAGGGATGTGCTGCATGGAGCAGTGCTTTGGAGGTCGTCCGGGAATCGCGAAGATCGGCTAGCAAAGGTGAGACTGTTGACGCGAAACTTCCTGATGTCTATCCTGGGATTGGTCACGCGTACAAATGCTCAGCAGGAAGTATGTATGATTCCCCACTTTCTAATTTTTTCAACAGATTGATGAACTAATTTCTTTAGGTTCACAATTTCTTCATATGAGGAATACCACGCGTGGTATTCCTCATTTTTTTTGCAATTCTTTATCTGTGCCTTGCTAAATCAATTATTTGACGCTGTCATCAGCAGTACCTAGCCAAAATTGTCGATAAGAATATTTGACTTATCTACATTTTTTTCTTTCAATATTTCTTTCATAGCATTTACAAAAGCTGTTGTGCCGATCACGTAAAACAGTGGTTTTTGAAAATCTTTGATAAACTCTGATAGGAATCTAGCGTTGATTTTTCCTACATGACCATCCCATGAATCAGTGCTCCTGGTCATGGTGTTGATGCATGTGTAATTTTCGATATCAAATGTCGTCACTTCCTGTAAACAGGCAGCAGAGCTTGGCTGCCTATTTGAATAAAATAATGTTAGTTCTCTTTTTGAGTTTTTGTGTTGTGCTTCCAGCAGCATTGATCTGACAGGGGTAATCCCTACACCTGCTGCAAGGAATACAACCGATTTTCTCTCGTCTTCTGGGAATTGCATATGCCCGAGCGGTCCTTTCATTATTACTTGTTCACCCTCCTTCAGGGCATGCAAGCTTTGCTTGAAGCCGCTATCAGAGTGTCGCATGATAAATGCGAGATGATCCTCGTGCGGTGCACTACTCAATGATAATGAGCGAAATGACGGCCTGTCATCAGTAACTGTTGGCTCTATGATTTCTAGCATGGCATATTGTCCTGCAGAAAATGAGAATCCTACAGGTTTAGCGAAAATGTATTTATATGTTCCTTCGGCAACTTCCTGCTTTTTTGTGAGTATTATTGTATAGTTTTGCATATTGAATATGATTGATGTTTGATTATTATATCAGACATGAGATGAAGAATGCGCAAAATAAGCCTGTGGATATGTAAAGTTAACTTTACTCTTGCAGAATTTGATTGTTGCCCCTATACTAGGAAATACTAATTTACTAGTGAGAAAAACTATGAGGATTCTGAAGGATCAGACATTCTGGACGGGCGCAATGAGTGCTTTTGCAGTCGTCTTTTTTGCCCTGTTTGTGGGTATGGCTACAGACAAAGTAGCGTTTGATAATGACGGTGTAAAAAAAGTTGCTGACGTTGGCGCGCCTGGCGAGGAATATGGTGCTGGAGAGCCTGCTGCTCCAGTAGAGATCAAAGTGGAGGAAGTTACAGATGCAGATTGGGTACGTGGTGACCGTGATGCGAAGGTGAGTGTCGTGGAGTTTAGTGATATCGATTGTCCTTTTTGTTCACGTTTTCATGAAACAATGAAGAAAGTCCTCGCTCAGTACGAAGGGCAAATCAATTGGGTGTACCGTGACTTCCCTCTTGACCAATTACATCCCCAGGCAACAGCCAAGGCTATCGCAGCTGATTGCGTCGGAAAACTTACAGACAATGACACATATTGGAAATACCTAGATGCTTTGTTTGTCAGCAGTGCAGATGATGAGGTTATAGCAGAGGCAACCAAGTTAGGCGTAGACCTTACACAGCTTGAAGCGTGTCAAAATGATCCAGAGATGGCAGAGGCTGTTCAAGCTGAACTAGCACAAGGTGCTGCTGCAGGTGCACGAGGAACTCCTTATAGTGTTATCCTCGTCGGTGATGAAACAATTCCAGTGAATGGTGCAGTTCCTGAGGCACAACTCATCGCAAGCATTGAGCAAGCATTAGCTCAATAGTGAATCATCTGTGAGTCCGTAGGATTAGAAAAACAACACAGCGGCTGTGTTGTTTTTCTTTTGGCACATTGGACTGTCTTTCCAATTTATTTTCGGAGTAAGCTTGGAGGACTCACTGGTAGATTTCTTTACAGATGCTCTATATCGTGATAGCTTAGAGAAACACAATTGGCACTGAATGACCATGAATGACTTCATTTTATCTCACCAAGGTGGATTTATCCTCCTTGGGACCTTGGGTTTTATATTCTCCTTCCTCGCACTTATAGGAACGGGGTATGTCCTGATGAATTACCGAAACCTCCGCAGCGAACTAGATGTACTGTTTGAAGGCAAGCAAGCTCGTAATCTAGAAGATGTAATCCTTGCGCAATCAACTAAATTGACGTTTGTTGATCAGGAGATTGAGGAGTTGTACAATATCTCAAATCGGATTCATGATGTTGCCCAAAGAGGTCTTTGTAAGACGGCTATTGTCCGTTTTAATCCTTTTGGCGAGAAAGGCTACAGTCAGAGCTTTGCGCTTGCCCTACTCAACGGTAGACATGATGGGTATGTTGTCTCTTCATTGCATACTCGCGAAGGGACACGCATTTACACAAAAGTTATCTCCATGGGAAACACACAGGACAATAGTTTTACCGCAGAAGAGCGTGAAGCTGTCCGTGAAGCCTGTGCTAAATCATAATACTATACCTTCTCATAATATTTTTCAGGCAATCCTTTGCTGCTACTACCCCCAATAACTTTCTTAATATTTCTACTTATTATGAGTACATCAGAAGAATCTACAAAAAAAACAGTAAGCATCCCAAGTACTGTAACTGTGAAAAAGTTTGCGGAAGCTCTGGATGTTCCTGTGACAACTGCCATCACAGAGCTTATGAAAAATGGCTTAATGGCAACGATCAATGAGGAGATTGACATCGATACAGCAACAATTATTGCTCAAGATATGGGATTTGAGGTCGTCGAGGACTTGGAGATTGCTGACAACGAGTCCCTTACCCTAGAAAGACTTCTTGAAATCTGTGAGAAGGAGGAAAAATCTGACAAGAAGTTACAATCACGGCCCCCGATTGTTACTGTGCTCGGTCACGTTGATCATGGTAAGACAACACTTTTGGATACCATTCGCCAAGCCCAAGTTGCTGATGATGAGCATGGTGGTATCACGCAGCACATCAAAGCCTACCAGACAAAGAAAAAGGGTAAGACGATTACCTTTATAGATACACCTGGCCACGAGGCCTTTGCTGCCATGCGAGAGCGTGGTGTCTCGCTTGCTGACATTGCAATACTTGTCGTCGCTGCAGATGACGGCGTGCGGCCGCAGACTAAGGAGGTTATCTCCTATCTTATAGAGAAAAAAATCCCTACAATCGTGGCTATCAATAAGGTCGACAAACCTGATGCGAACGTGGATCGTGTAAAAAAGGAACTAAGTGAGCATGATCTCCTCATTGAAGAATGGGGTGGAAAAGTCATGTGCAATGAGATCAGTGCTAAAAATAAGATTGGTATTTCTGAGCTTTTGGAAAGCGTGCTCCTTCTGACAGAAGTTGAGGAATTCAAAGCAGACGCAGCACGTGACGGTCTAGCAATTGTACTTGAGTCACATAAAGATCCCCAGAAAGGACCAGTGGCAACCGCTGTTGTAAAAACGGGTACACTTCTCGTTGGGCAGGATGTCACAATTGGAAAAACCTACGGTAGGATTCGTCGCATCGAAGACTTCTCTGGTCGCAGTATAGAAAAAGCTCCGCCATCAATGCCCGTGACAATCTTTGGCCTAAATGATACAGCTGAAACAAACGATATTATCCAGGTAGCTGACGCAAAAAAAAGCGCTCGCCTCAAATCATTGGAAACTGCAGAGAGACTTGGGAGCGGGAAAAAGAATGTCAAAAGCATGGCCGACACAGAAGACCTCCCTCGATTGAACATCTTTGTGAAAGCGGATGTGCAGGGTTCAGTGGAGGCTATCGAGCAACTTCTCGATGCTATCCCACAGGAGAAAGTATTGATCAACTACATCGATACTGGCGTGGGAAATATCACTGAGAGTGATGTGAAACGAGCACTTAGTGCAGGCGCGATCCTCTATGGATTTAACGTGGAAGTAAATGCTGTAGCTAACCGTCTGGCAGGTGATGAGATAGAGATCAAAACGTACAAAGTGATCTACGAACTGATCGAGGATGTCAAAACACGACTGTTTGATTTACTTCCGGAGGAAATTGAGCGAACTGATGTCGGGAAACTAGAGGTACTTGCAGTTTTTCTTACGGAGAAAAAAAGTATGATTGTTGGTGGTAAAGTAACAAGTGGACTCATGGTTGCTCCTACGAAGGACCAAAAAGTAAAAATTGATGTGTACCGCGGGGAACGAGAGATCGGTAGCGGTGAGCTTACAAATCTACAACACAACAAAATCGATACTGACGAAGTCAAAAAAGGCATGGAATGTGGCATTACCTTTGCTGGTGAAACTAAAATCAAAGCCCAAGATTCACTACATGCTTATAAGGAGGTTATCAAGCAAAAGAAGCTTGAAATGGAAGATGGAGAGAGGGAGCGCGTTGCCAAAGAAAAAAAGGAGCGAAAAGAAGCGCTTGACCTAGCAGAACAGCAACGAGCAGCAGAGGAAGAATCTCGCAGAGGAAAAAAACGTGGGCGATAGACAAGAAACGAGTCGAAAGACTCGTTTTTTATTTCTTGAAGGTTTAAAACTTTTATTTGCGGTTGCTAGTTGCTCTTTGTGAGACTTTTCGTTAGGATAGAGAATATGAAATATACTATACCTAGCGAAGTTTCACATGTACTCACAGACCTAGAGAATGCTGATTTTGAAGCGTATATCGTTGGTGGTGGCGTGCGCGACCTTTTACTGGGAAAGCAACCCAAGGACTGGGACCTAACGACAAATGCACTCCCCCATCAGGTTCAAGAACTCTTTCCTGATAATTTTTGCGAGAATGAATTTGGTACTGTTGGCGTTAAGACTGTGCCTTTTTTGTCGAGTGGTAAGCAAGGTCGTGAGCATGACGTGATTGAGGTCACGACTTATCGCACCGAGACTGCCTATAGCGATAATCGCAGACCAGATTCTGTAGAATTTGCTAAAACTCTGCGTGAAGATCTTTCTCGCAGAGACTTTACAATTAATGCTCTGGCTCTTGATGGCAACGGGGTGCTTCATGATTTCTATAATGGACAATCAGATGCACAGAATAAACTCGTTCGCGCAGTTGGAGAGGCTGACATACGCTTCAGAGAGGATGCACTTCGTATGATGCGCGCTGTCAGGCTTAGCGCAGAACTACACTTCACTATAGAAGAGAAAACGCACCAAGCTATCAAAGATAATGCTGGACTTCTAGAGAGAATTTCTGTGGAACGCATCCAAAGTGAGTTTTCTCGTATTGTTATGAGCGATCATGCTATGCATGGCATCCAGATGCTCCACGATACTGGACTCTTGCAATACATCTTGCCAGAGCTCGAGTTAGGCATAGGCGTTGAGCAAAACCACCACCACACCTATACTGTCTGGGAGCATAACCTACGTGCCCTGGATACCTGTCCGAGCAAGAAGCTTTCTGTTCGTCTAGCTGCTCTCTTGCACGATGTGGGAAAGCCAGAATCAAAGCGCGGCAAGGGTCGCGAGTGCACGTTTTATAGCCATGAATACATCGGTGAAAGAATTACTCGTAAAGTTCTCAAGCGACTTAAGTACCCTACAAAGACTGTGGAGCACGCTTCTTTGTTGGTACGTAATCATATGTTTTACTATAGTGTCGATGAGGTTACCGAAGCGTCTGTGCGGCGTGTCGTAAAAAAGGTTGGCCCAGAAAATATGACCCATCTTATGGACGTACGTATCGGAGACAGACTTGGCTCTGGCACAAAAAAGCGAAGCCTTACAAACTTCGTCATTTTGAATACATG
>CALHMM010000026.1 GCA_938034715.1 Minisyncoccota bacterium | reverse complement strand
TCTGCGTACAGTAATGACATAGTCCGCCTCTTTGGATTCCGCCTCTTTGGATATTGGCATTTACATCATCATCATAACAAGTACAATGCCCAGTATCTTGATTGCTTACAGGTTGCGCAGCTTTATTATCGAGGTCATCAGTGCTGCTACCCCTTTCTTGCTCACTATTTACTAGACTACCATCCACACTATCACTACTTTTTACCATTTTGGCCTCCAAAACAAAAAACCGGCATGTGCCGGGTGTAAAGAACGAAATGAAGAAATGTTTTACCCAGCACAAAAATGATCCGGCTTTGTCAGAAGCAGGTTCATAATTTTTATGTCTGTATGATAAACATCTTTCATATATTTATCATATATGCACTTTAACAATTTAGCAAGTGTTATTGGACTGTTACTGATGATATGGATCCTCATTTGTTTCGGACACTGTGCGTGTCAATTATCCTTGCGGCATCCATGAGACTTGTTACAACGTGATCACAACTCTGATTTGATTGTGCCACTTTACCTGTTTCTTTATGATTCACGAGTATCGTCATGATTTCTGTGGGAAGTTTTTTGACATCGATGAAATGCTCTGGCTTATCATCCAAGAAAAAGAAGGGTCCACTTAAATTATTATCAAAGATTAATTTTTGAATGAGAGGCGCTTTTATGCCACTGGTCACTTCACGGTAAGAAAAATATTTCTTAGTACCTGAATCTTTCATTTTCTTTTCTTGAAAATCTGTGTCACCGAAAGTAACAACTGCTAGTTCATCTCTTTGATACTTTTCTAAGAATTGAATGGTATCATTGAAAATCCAATTTTTGGCCTGGTCTTCAAAGAGTTGATCTAGCTTTTCTTTCAAAACTTGTTCGTTGCAATTGTAAATATCCTTTGCAATTGCTGCAAAAGCTACGTTACTGAATATGTTTATAAGAATGGGGTTAGTTGACGAAAATTTGGCAAAAATTTTCTCTACTTGAACTTCTTGTAAACCATGAAAGCTTTGGGCATTTTTATACCCCTCGGAGAATGCATTTTTATTGAACAATGTGTCATCAAAATCGCAAAAAATCATCATAAAGCTAGATTATATCAAATGGATCTTTCCCTCCGTATTCGACCAAGTATGACACAGCCTTTCCTATTTTTGTAGCATCGTGGCGGATGAATGCTCGTGTACTTGCCAATGCATCACCCTTTTTTTGGTTGTGTATTTGCTGCGACAAGAAATCTCCAACCAGAATTTTGTAGCTGGTTTTTTGTATGGCTTGATCTCGTTTAACAAGAGAATTTTTTCCTTCTTTCTTTTCATACCTCTCTAGAATGTTCTTCTTCGGTACTTTGTTATTGAGTAACACATAATCAATGCAACCTTTGCCAATATACCTCTCTAAAATTGTTACATAACTATCAATTGTGAAATTTTCTGAATGTCCTTTTTTATTGGTCAGAGGTGCGATGAAAACGCGTTTAGCCGACGTTTTTTTTACAGCTTGCGCGATTCCTTTTACAAGAAAATTTGGCAGGTGACTTCCATAAAGGTCCCCAGGTCCTATAATCACGTAGTCAGCATTCACAATTGCCTCGACTGATGCCTTGTGAGCACGTGCTGGTTTGGAAAGTTTTATGTGCTCAATGCCGTATTTGGTAATGTCGTTATGTTCATCGAGGTGGGTTTCGCCAATTAGAGTCTCCCCGTTTTTTAGAACGATCTGCAATCGCATGTCCGCCTCGCTAGAAGGAAGTACATTCCCGCGAACGCGAAGTATTCTGACTGCTTCTTGCATGCCACTAGAGAAACTGCCATTTACCTTTTCTAGGGCACTTATAAAGAGATTCCCCAAACTGTGACCCTTTAAACCTCCTTCTTCGAAACGATAATTCATAAGTGTACGAAGCATATCAGGAGCGTCACTGAGTGCTACAAGACATTTCATAGCGTCGCCTGGTGGTAGCACACCAAGCTCGTCACGCAACTTCCCTGTTGAACCACCATCATCTGCCATTGTTACAATTGTGGTAATTTCGTATGGGTATTCTTTTAAGCCAGAAAGTAGCGGGACTTGTCCAGTTCCGCCACCAATTGTGACAATTTTTTTTCTCTTCATACTCTATTGCTGTCAGATGATTAACCAAGACTTGCTTGGGAAAATATGGATGTGTGACGAATGAAAAGATTCTATAGAAAGTCGTGTATGATTTCTTGTGCGGCTTCTAAATTTTCTGGATGCCCAATAGGATACCACTTATGTGTCGCGACTAATTGGGTTTTGATTTGAGGGTATGCAGCAGTGAGGGTCTGCGGTAGTCCAAATTCATCACTTCCTGGCGCCTTGGGTACTTCCGGCAAGGAAAAGAAATCTGACATCAATACAAACGCACCGGTAGCAACTACGCCTTGACCTACATGATCGTGTGGTGCCTCGATAATATCACGTACTACCATACTATTATCATATGTCTCTATATAGGCATATTGCGAAACATCTTCAGTCTTAAGACCGAGTGTAGCAAAATCATGTATGAGCATCTCTTCGAGATCAGATTTATCGTACAAATCATCTCCATTTAGTACGAGAAATTTCTCCCCATCTAGTAGTGGCGCTGTGAGCATCAGTGCATCTGCTGTACCAGAAAGAACTTTTTGCTCAACATATGTGATCTTTCGTCCCATGTGCTCAGAGCCAAAGTAATCACGAATTTTCTCCTGAAGATACCCAACAACAAATATAACCTCCGTGATCGCCTCCGGTAGAATATCGAGTGTATAGGCAAGTTTTGGTCGTCCCTTGATCGGAAGCATAGGTTTTGGGCAGTCATCACAGAGCTCACCCATACGAGTGCCTCGACCTGCCGCAAGAATTACACATTTCATAAGTAGATATAATGGTTTTTAGTTGTCATTATTATAGCTAATATTCTCATATTGTCTAGTTGACAATACTTTTTCTCGCAGAGCATAATAAAGAGATTTGAAGGTCAATAGAGCAACGGATACCAATATTGCGAGAATTGCGGTAAGTGTGATTAGTTCGACAATGGTGAATCCCATAGACTTTTTAATTTAATCATACTCATCTAACCTACAGTTGCAGGTTAAGACTTATACACGATAAAGTGCAGTATTAAGTGGGTATATTCAAAATCAATAGTAGTTTAAAATTTTGCCTAAGTAGTATTATAATACTACATTTATCGCATATGTTCCACATATCATTTATGTAGCATTTACTGCGATTTACCCCAGAAATGAGCAATTGCATTTTAGTAACGCATTCAACACAAAACCACCCTTGGGTGGTTTTGTGTATTATCTCTGTGCTTAAATGCTTTGTGTGTTAAATCGACACATAGACTTGTTACTGCGGTGGTACAACACAACCACCTTCGATGAGAATACCGGCACTATCATACTGTTCATAGTTCCGTAGATCATCCCACGTACCTGGTGTTCTATTACTTGGTCCACAGTACTTGTAATTCTCTGGTGACCTGCCAAATGGAGCTGTTGGATCTTCTGGCTCTGGCTCTCCAGACCTACTGAAAATCTTTATTTGACCGACAAAGTCTGCAGCGGATTCCCCAAGAATATTTCCGTCTGAATCAGCGTAGAGGTAATTCACATTGAAATCATAATCACCCTCGTCACGGAAGACGAGATTTTCGAATGTGTGTGTTGTGAAAGCCCCATTTCCGATGCCAGAAACAAAGTGCTGTGAACGCAACTCACCAACTTCTGCAGAGGTCTCATCAAAAGCTTTCAGCTCTATATAAAATGGTGCATTTACTCCGTTATTTCCAACTCTGACAGTTACATCGAAGTTTTGGCTAATTGCAGTGTTTATATTTGGCAGGGTGGCATCTACCAGAAACGGCTCAGCCTTTGGAACATTGTCTAAATCAGTAATAGTAACGTTCTCAGATGTCGTAGCTAATATGTCTCCAGCTAAGGTCTCTATTGTCAGAGTAACCTTATAGGTTCCTTGAGCTGCGTATTGATTATTGGCTGACTCTCCCTTGGGAACACGATCAGTGTTTCCATCGCCAAAATCCCAGAAGCAATTTGTTGGCTCTCCAGTATGAACGACGGATCGATCACAATCAAATACCCGTGATAGTGAGTTTGAACCTGCGATATTCACATCGATCTCAGCAATCGTTTTTTCAGGGGCATCTCCTTGAACAGTCAGCTCTACTATAGAGCCAAAGTTAAATCCATCAATTCGCCCAGAAAATATATCAACGATGTACACAATTCCGTTTGGCGCAGTAATAAATGCTACTGGTGCATTCAAACCACCTTTAGCAAATGGTATAAGCGGTGCGTTATCGCCTCCAGGATCTTCTCTGGGGACTGATAGTGTCGTATAGTCGTTATTAAATGTTCCTTTAAAGGACTGACCTATGCGGTAGTCGGCAAATACATATTCCCCAACGTTGTCGCCGTATATCGGAGATTCTAGAAATGCACCACCGGCAACTGCTGAGGCATAATTGAATACTGGTTGGTGACGATAAATGAGAGCTGCAGGAGTGGTGGGCATTTCGTTTCCGGCGAGGTCAAGAGGCCTTTGCGGGTTCTGTTCATCACAGAGGAATTTGTAGTTTGTAACAGTTGTCTCAAAGCTGAAACACGGCCATCCCATGAATCCTCCTCTTGGAACGCGTAATATAGCTTCTACCTGGTTCCACCCTACCATTCCACCAATTGGCTCCCCGACAGCATCATTGCCTGTATCTACAACTTGTAAACCGTATGGATTCCGTAGTCCTGTGGCCCATATCTTGGACTGTACATCGTCAACATTACCTGTATAAAATGGATTATCAGTTAAGCCTTTGCCTGTTTCTGGGTCAATCCTTAGGGCCTTACCACTGAGATTATCTAGGTACATTGAGCGGAAAGCCTGGAGCTCTGCTTGATAAAATCCAGCGCCATCTCCTGTCCATACACCGAGAGTCCCGTCTAGGAAGAAGTCAAGTGAAGGTGCTGCGTGACTGCCAGAATCCGCAAAAATACAATCAACATTTACCCCATTTTTGAAATAAGAGCATGAGGGCTGGCTCGGAGATCCTACGATTTCTCCTAATAGCACCTTCTCTGAGTCACGACTTGCAGTACCGTTTACTACAGTAAATCTACTGACACGTGCAGTTTTTGGAGCGAGCTGTGTGCATCTGTCTGGCGCTGTTTCTTCTGTGAACCCATCGCAATTTATGATACTTGGATCTAATTCAAAAGCTGGTTTACTAGGATCGTTTTCGTATGTATATCCCAGGTAGATGAATCCATTATTTTCAAAATCAGGATCTATTGCGAGTCCAAGTAGGCCTCGATCAACAGCGAAACTGGTGATGTCTCTAATGTCAACGATGGGATTTGGTAAAATTTGGAAATTTTCGTAACCTCCATCAGCGGCTACATCATACGTCACATGCCTGACGCGGCCCTTTTTTTCCACCACAAAAATGCTATTTTGGCCTGGTACAAATTTCATCGTTACTGGTTCGATGAGTGCATGATTTCTGACATTTCCATCACCTGTTGTGTCGATCTTGTTTTGAATTCCTTCGGCGGTAATCGTCATTTGATTGAAGACGAGCTGGTCATTTATGAATTCAGGATTTAAAACTACACTGCCAGGAGAGCCTACTGCAGCTGAAGCCTGCATAAACCTATCAGAGAGCTGTGAGACAATATAGATCGGTCCACCAATTGCTAAAACCAAACACATAACCCACAGTAAACGATTTTCTTTTATTTTTTCTTTCATGGTGTTTTTTAAATGATGTTTCGATTATGACATAAAATTCTCACTATTACAAGATAGTTAAAAGCTATCGAAAGGGTCTGTGGCAGAAGTTATATAATCCGCACCTTAATAGAAAAATGTACACTCGCATTACTCTTACCTACTACACTTTCTCCTGAACAAAATATATCCTGTAATTATAAGTAGTCCAGCTAGCACATATAGAGGGAGATTTGTTCCTGTTTTTGCTAGAACTTTATTTGTTGGGAGGAATCCAAAGTCTGTTTTTGTTGCTTTGTCACATTGATGACCAACCTGATCTATTCCATTGAGGTTTTGCATATCGCCATCCTCAGATACAAGCATGTAATCGTTTAGTTGCTTATCTGATAACTTGATGTCAATTGTGTAATTTCCCGGTGGATAGTTCTCGAATCGGTACTTCCCTTTTCTGTTCGTCTCTGTCTCATCGATGATATTTCCATCCTCATCCAGGAGGTAGACTG
Source organism: Minisyncoccota bacterium (assembly GCA_938034715.1). Taxonomy (GTDB): domain Bacteria; phylum Patescibacteriota; class Minisyncoccia; order Moranbacterales; genus JAHDCW01. The sequence goes on along the minus strand of CALHMM010000026.1, from coordinate 1,660 downwards.
TTACATTGTTGATACCTTGTTCGTTTGTGTCTTTCTTGCCGTCTCTATCTGTATCTATATAGATGTATCCTTCGATGTTATCATGTTCATCTTCTTTACATGATTGACTTTCGTACAGCACTACTGAAACATCGCCAAGCTGCCCAGTTGCAGGGTTATCAGTTAGGCCTGTGAGGTCACTTATACCATTTCCATCAACATCCCATTCAAGTTCTGCTTGGTTTTCAAATGAGGTAGCCTGTGTGTTTGTAATAAGCACATCAAAGCTTATGGTTAATGAGTTTTGTGCGTCTGCTGCTTCTGAAATGCCTAAGTCTGGTGCGATGTCAGCTACGACTTCTACGTGCCCGCGAGGATACGTTGTGTTTGGCTGAATGTAGACACAACTTGTGACAACTGTCGCTCCTTTTCCTGTGCATGTCAAATTTCCATTGTACTGAGTGTCAATCGGTGGCTCGTCGCGTATAATTACGCCGTTGGCAGTGTAGTCAGAGTCATTGATCCATATCATGTCCCAGTTTATGATATCCCTTCCCTCTAGGGTTCCGACTTTTGTTCCAAATGGAGGGTCAAAAACATAGATGAAATATGCCGATTCTGCGTCTGCTCCGACACTTGGAAGTCCCTCAATAATATTTCCAGCGCTATCTGAAGGCTCTGCTGACGTGGAAGCTGTATTTTCGATACTTGAATCTGTCTGCGTGTCATAGTAATAGACGATACTTTCTCCTGGTGGTAGAGGACTTGATCCTGAGAGTGCAGTCATGTCTGACTCAGAAATACCTAATAAAGGATCAGAGATGTCTATTGAATCGAGATACGTGTCTCCAGTGTTCTGTACTGTGAAACAGAATGTTAGATCCACTGTTATTTGATCTTTATTTACAAATACCACCTCATTTTCAGCAAGATTTGTACCACAGCCTACTCCACTGTCATGTCCGATGTACAACTCTTTGGTGAGCGAAATACCAGTTGTCCCATTCCTAAGCGTCACATCTGGTGCACTTACAGCCGCTGGATCATTACCACCTTCATCAGCAGCTGTGATGTCTGCTGTATTGGTGATGGTGTCTCCTTCTGTTGCTGGGTCAGCTGCAGTGACGTCATAGGTAATGACACAATCAGCAGCTACTGTTGCCTGCAGATCAGTCACTGTGACAGTAAGGCCAGCCGATGTATTGGTGTAGGCAGTACCACAATCTGTGAATGTGAAGTTACCGACTGTATCGACGGAAGTTGCTGCGGTGAGTGTATCTGTCAGGTCGATGCCTGTGCCATCTGCGTTTCCTGTGTTTGCAATGGTCAATGTATAGGTGATGGTGTCACCTGGGGCGATGGTGTTGTCTGCATCGTTGTGGGCTTTTGTGAAGGCCAGGACTGGTGTAGAGGTTACTGTTAATACGTCTGCTGTTTCTGGTGCTGGATCATTGCTTCCTTCATCTGCTGGGCCAACGTCTGCTGTATTTTCGATTGTTGTTGCACCACTAGCACCTGCGTCTACTGTTGCGTCATAGGTGATTGTACAGGTTGTTGCTGGGGCCACCTCTAAGTCAGCGACAGTGATTGTGAGTCCAGTCGACGTATTAGTGTAGGCAGTACCACAGTCTGTGAATGTGAAGTTGCCGACTGTGGATATAGGGCCGGTGATGGTGTCGGT
>CALHMM010000025.1 GCA_938034715.1 Minisyncoccota bacterium | reverse complement strand
GGCCCAATAACACAGAAATGTATTGAATCCTCAGTTAAGTGCGGATGAATTGCGAGAAATAATTGTACACAGTCGTACATGCGACAAGTCACGTGACTCGGATTCATCAATAACGAAATAGTAGTTTATCATAGATCAATCCTGTAGTCAAATAATTGTTCTGACCCGATAGAAGATTCGAATTTTGATACTTGACATATATACTATTATGTGATTAAATCAATGTAAGGGATTCCCCCCTTATTATTGGAGAGTTAAAAATGAGAACTTTAGTACTACTTACAGCACTGTTCCTCTTGTCTAGCGCCAACCATGCCTCTGCTGGTACATTAGCAGAACATAAGGAACGATTAGTAGAGCAACTAGTGTTTACCGAATCTGTTAAGCTCAAGCTTGTTAACTTGAAGGATGAGATAGGTGGAGCTGAGCACACAGAGGAACAAGAAGAGCAGTTGAGGGATATTGGAATAGGCATTGGAAAGGCCAGTCATAGATATAATATAGATTCTCAAAAATATATCTGGCAGCTCAAAAGAGCGATTTCTGAAGCCGAGGAAGCAGTAATTCCTGCTCAACTACTAGTTGATTCACTACAAGGCAAGAGTGAGAACTACAACAGCTCCTTAGTCGTAATTGAAGATCGGCTGAACGGTTTGCGCAATGAGCTGTCTTCATTTAACAAGACATACGAGGAACTTATGACTGAGTGGTATGGCGCAAAAGCTAAAGAGCAAATAGTGGAAGCTACTTCTCTTGCTGCGCACATTCACTAATGGATTCATCTTACAAGATTCAAAATACTGCACAGTGGGCGTTCCCCTGTGCAGCTTTTTTTATGACTTAATTTAGAATCTTATTCATAGTACTACTTATTTAGCTCTTTGTTTGCCGTGCGAAGGGCGTTGCGGACGATCTCTGGTAATGCCGGATGAATGTAGATCATCCTGAGGAGATCTTCGACTGTTGCGCCTATAGTTGCTGCCAGGATAAGCTGATGGATCATCGTGGCTGCTTCCCCGCCGATGATATGCGCTCCAAGTATTTTTCCTGAGTCTTTGTCTACCAAAATTTTGACTAGTCCCACTTCTGGTAACCTAGCCATGCCTTGAGCACTGCTTTTATACTCGTGGGTTACACAGAGATAGTTTGCCTTTTGCTCTTTTAGTTCATCCTCAGTTTTGCCTACTCCAGCTATCTCAGGCGATGTAAATACAGCGTGTGGCATTGGAGGATAGCTGATTTCTTTCATATCCTCTGGATCACTTTCGAAAAGGTTTTCTATAAGAAACTCCGCTTCAAAATTTACACTGTGGCGAAACATATAATTTCCCACACAATCACCTAGTGCATAAACGTCAGGTGCATCAGTGCGCAGATATTCATTTACATTTATAAATCCTTTCTTATCCAACGTGATGCTTGTATTTTCCAACCCCAGCTCATCAGTGTTTGGTACCACCCCAGTAGCGATAAGTAGCGCTTCAGATTTCTGGGAGATAGGAGATCCATCTGGCGCTGTGCCACTCACGGTAAATACCTCGTCAGTATATGAAACAGAAAGGTCCTTGGTACCATAGTGAACTTTATGCGTCTTTTCGAAATTTTCTTGAAAAATCTCTCTCATTGTCTGGTCTTCGTTACCGAGGAAATGTGATCGCACGAAGAATGTTGTATCGCTTCCAAAAGTACTATAGACATGTCCTAGCTCTACACCGATGTATCCCCCACCAATGACGATCAGACTCTTTGGTAAATCTTCTCTTCTGAGAGCCTGCCTACTTGTCATATAGGGTGTGCCTTGTAGCCCTGGTATGGATGGGATAGACGGTCGTGATCCTGTGGCGACACAGATGACTTGCGCTGTAATCTTTTTTCCTGCTACATCTATTATCTTGTCATCTACAAATTTTGCTTGGCAATGATAGTAGTCAATTGCTTGAGAATCCACGTAGCTCTTTGAGATGTTTTGACTGTCCTTATCTACCTCTGTACTCACTCTTTTGACAAGTGCCTTGAAATCAACTGCAAAGTCTCCAATGTGCGTGATGCTATACTTATCCAAGTCTCTTGCTTCTGTCAAAACATTTGCAGGATGGATAAGCATTTTAGATGGAATACATCCACGGTTTAGACAAGTCCCACCTAGATCTTCTTTTTCTATGATGGCCACCTTTAACCCCAATGCAATGGCAGGTGTTACAAATTTTGTTCCGCCGCCTCCGCCAATAACGATGATGTCGTACTGTTTCATAGATTTTTGTGATTGTATTGTTACCTGATTTTACAGAATTTTCGAGAATAGATCAAAGCCCTCATCACATTTCTTTCTTTCCTTCTATTCTCTCATGTACATTTTGTAGACCGTATTTACCTAGTATACTGAATAAGTATGTCGCTTTACATAGAACTACCATTACGATCACTAGACTAATACTACTATTATGCACGATTACACGGTTTATGTCTTAAGGTGTGCTGACAACACACTCTACACAGGTATCACGACAGACCTTGAGCGACGTGTCACAGAGCACAACGGTGAGATTTCTGGTGGAGCGAAGTATACCAGTACTCGCAATCCCGTGCGAGTCGTTTATCAAGAAGGCTGTGATTCTCGATCGGCAGCGAGTAAGCGAGAATATGAAATCAAGCGTCTTAGTCGGAAAGAAAAATTGGATCTTATCAAGGAATATAAGTCTTAGAAAACAAAAAACCTCTGCCTAGGCAGAGGTTTTTTGAGACGAGTGCTAGATACGTGAAACGTTTACAGCATTTTGTCCTTTGTCACTATCAGCGACATCGAATTCAAGAGTGTCTCCTTCTTGGAGGTCATTGTATTCTACGCCCTGAAGTTCGTTTGCGTGAAAGAATAAGTCTTTGTCCTCACCTTCACGTGAGATAAAACCAAATCCTTTATCAGTCAAACGAGCAATTGTTCCTTGTTGCATGTGATACTTGATTGTTGTTTAAATACAAAAGAATAGAAAAGTTCGACGAGGCCACTATTACACTTGTTGTACATCACTAACATACTATATATCAAAATTCTTGTCAAAGCGTCCCTTGAGAGGGCTATTTACTCTGTTGGATCACTGTACTTCATCTGCCCAGTTAGAAACTACCTCTCTCACCTTCTGTCTATAGGATGAAAGCGACACATACCCTTCTAGCGAACTCATTTTCTGACTACTTTTACTCTGATTATTGGGATTTTCCTGAAATACATAGGCCGCGAGTGTTTCGGTAAAGTCCTCCTCAACGTTTGTTGTAGCATAGATTGAAACAAACTCACTTGGATGTGCCGTGTAGTATTCCAACGCCTCTGTTGCTGTTCGATTTCTTCCAATGAAAGCATCTGTCCCATTCCAGAACCTTTGGAAGTGTGTGTTTATATACGATCCTGCATTAAAGCAGAATCCATCGTCGAAATACGTTGTACAGTTTTGCTCAACATTGCGATCATTGAGAATAGTCGTGATCTGAGGTTGTTCATATGACAGTAGGTGTGCGTGCTCATGCACGACTAGATACGGCACTTGCTCAAAGGAGAGTAGCGCTTCATAGTTTATTGAGAATCGCCACTGCTTGAGCTGACCGCCCACCGATGCAACACTGGCACTGAACCCACTACCTGGATTGTAGTAGACCTCAAACTCTGTGATGCTTTTTTTCACTGCGTCTGTCGGGGCAAGGTTTTGGATGACCTCCCAGAGATCTTTGTCAGATTGCTTCGCATTCCCTGGTAAATCCCCAGTTAATTGATCCACCTGATAGATTATTGACTGTGAGCCAGGGTGGAGATTTGGATCTACTTCACTAAATTTTTTGGCCATCTGTTGGATTCCAGCATTTACAGCTGAGAGAGCGGGTAGTGTTGTACTTGTTGATGATTGTTGCGCGTACCAAGCAATCCCCTCAAAATTCCAGTTTGAATCATTTTGTTCCAGATTTTGCCTTTCCTGTTCAGACGTCGTGTAGAAATGCCCTTTGAAAACTGGAGAATAGAATCTGTAGACGGGTAGTCCATCGGTTGCTACGGTAAAAGCTACCCCCTCAAAATTCCAGTTGGGATTGTTTGCTATAAGCTCATTTTTTTCAAAAGCTGATGCGGTGAAGAAATGATGTTTATATAGTGGACTCCAAAATCTATAGACTGGCAGCGTGGCTTGGGGTGTTGATACTCTGTAGGCAATTCCCTCGTACCTCCACTGACTATTGAGATCAAGTGCATCTCTTTCAGCTATACTGGCTGTATAAAAGTGTCCATTGAGTTCACTGCTGTAAAATCTATAAAGATCTGCTGCTTGTGCTGGAAGTACCCACAACAAGCAAGACCATACTAGCACAAATCCAAGAAGGTAATTTTTCAGTGTCATTACATAGTAATTCATTTCATTACAATACTGATTATAGCAGATTGACGTGTTTGATCTCTAGGGCGAAGTAATGCATTATAAAATGCAAAATCCCGCTATTTGTCGGGATTTTGTCGTGACTTAACTGACTGCGTCGAAGCGTTCCTTATTTTCTTTCATCCATTCTTCCATTGCTGCCTTCATTTCCTCAGGCGTTCCTCTCTTGCTTTCCATCACCTCAGCATGAGCCTCTTTGTAATGTGGCTGTAGTGCCATCATCCATTGCTCAAATGTTTCGCCATCAGCGGTCACATCGCACAAATCACATTTTAATGTTTTCATATAATCTTTTATAAATTACACTCTTACTATAGCATGAGCATTCTTTATCTCGATTATTGTAAACAACCGTCAGGTAAGTCCAGCGTTCTTGTAACGGCATTTTCTTTTGTGTAAAAGACTGAGAGAGTGCCATGTGCATTGCTTTTGTCGGCGTTGTATGTCCCCACCTGTTTATCTGTATACTCAATTCTCAGAGTGTTGTAGTGCGGTGATTTATATTCTCTATCAATTCTGTAAAAGCATCCCTTACGCTCTAGCTCGTGCGCAACGACGTAATAAAGTGCCTTGGAGTATTTGACCTCTCCAGTTATGACGATGGGTGCATCGTTGTCAAAATATAGATCCGCCTCTTTGGCAATCGCTCGTAATTGCCCCAGCGTCACCTTGCTCTCTGTACCAAATCGAAGATCTCGTTTTGTTTGTGCATTGCTATAGTCAGCAATGCTTAGATCATAGAGAAATTCTACCGTAGTAGCTAATTGAATACACAGCATACCGAGAGCTGCTGCGATACCTAGGTATTTTACAACGGCAATTTTGCCGTTGATGAATGCCTGCAGACAATATCCAAGCAAGATTAAAAAACTTGGCGCAATTGCTAGAAAGTATCGCAATGTGAGGTCGTAGGCTAAAAGTATCGTGCATAAACCAAAGGCGATTGTCCATAATCCTATGAGGCCTATGTATTTCTTCTTGGGATCTTGTTTCTGTTTTCGCCATACTAACATAAAAGATCCGACGATGACCCCAAAGAGCATCCATGATGCTATCGTTATCGGTAGTGCGCTGCGACATTTTTTGTCGCACTTAATACTTGCGCCACTTGTACCAACGATATCAGTGTTTTGCTTTCCTGTTGAAACGAGCCACATTCCCCTTGCATTCTCCTGAAAGGAGCGAAATATTTTTTCAGTGAGTTTTTTCTCGTCACTTCTTACATTACTTGTTTGTGTTATACCAATCATTCCTTCCATGTTTTTTCCTTGCGTTCGGATTTCATGTATGATCATCGGAGTATTGGCACAAAAAAATATCAATACACATAAAAACACCTCTATAAACTTTAAGGGGCGATACAATATGAGGTAAAAAATAATACCCAGACTTATACCAAGAAGTGCCAAGAAGTGCAGCTGCGCAATAATACCAACACAAAACGAACTCACGAACAAAAAAAATATCCTTGTCCAGCGTGTGCTCCTAATAGCGCTCGTGAATGAGAGCAGAAATACAATTGTAAAAAAAGGCAAGCTATTTGGATTCCACGCAAAGCGAGAAAAGGTCACAAATAACGGCGAAAAACTAATCATGGCCATCAACCACAAACTAATCCCAGGAGGAAAGAATTTCCTCGCCAGTAGATACATTAATGGTATACTGAGCAGTCCAAATATGAGCTCAGGTAGCGCAAAAATCTCAGGTGTAGGATGGAAAAATGGACTGAGTAACTTTGCACTGATGTATTGAAAATAATATGATGCAGGACCAAGGTAAAAATCTTCACCACCAATCGAAGCTCCGAGCAAAGGCAGTGATTGCTCCCCTGTCAGGACGCTCTGCATCAAAAAAGCATCTCGCGCTTGATCAGATTTAAAAATAAGAAGGTCACTGTAGCCAAAGGTTCGCAATATCAGTCCTATACCCGCAGTGAACAAGAATGCTGCAAGAAAAATTTTTTTCTGTGGCTTCCTTGCAGTTGAGACAATTAGTTGCTTTGATGATTTGTAATCTTTTCCCATCTTACAAATTGACTTAGTGGTATATTTGGCGTGCTAAGAATCCAACAGGTCATCTGCTACTTCGTAGTGTGGATCTTCTTTGATGTTTACTTCTACGATTTTGTCTGCGTTTTTTAATAATTGCCTGCAATCAGCACTAAGGTGATATAGATGGAGCTTCTTTCCGGCGCGCAGATATTTTTCTGTTAGTGAGTTTACCGCCTCAATCCCTGAGTGATCGATGATTCGTGCGTTCTGAAAATCAATATAGACCTCTTCTGGATCATTTTTTGGTGTAAATATTTCAGAGAAATTATCTGTTGAGGCAAAAAATACGAATCCATTAAGCTCATAGTGCTTTCCACCGTCGGTATCAGTCCATGTTTTTGCATTGATCTTTCCTGCCTTTTTCCATGCAAAGGCCAGGGAGGAAATGACAATTCCTGCAATCACTGCGATTGCTAGATCAGTAAGTACCGTCACGATAGAAACTGTGGCAAGTACGACCATGTCCACGTTTGGGATTTTGCCGAGTAAGCGGAGACTAGACCACGCAAATGTCCCGATTACAACCATAAACATCACACCAATAAGTGCAGCCAAGGGAATTCTTTCAATTAACGGAGCTGCAAAAAGGATAAATGAAAGCAGAGCTAGTCCTGCTATGATCCCCGAAAGTCTCCCGCGACCTCCCGAGTTGATATTGATCATACTTTGCCCTACCATAGCACACCCACCCATACCACCAAAAAATCCAGTAACGACATTTGCTGTGCCTTGTGCGAAACACTCCTTGTTACTTTTTCCGCGTGTGTCAGTGATCTCATCAATTAGAGAAAGCGTCATCAATGACTCTACAAGTCCGATGAAAGCTAAAATGATTGCATAGGGAAAGATAATTGCTAGCGTCTCAAAAGTGAAAGGTACCAATGGAAAGCTAAAGGTAGGCAATCCTGCTGCCATAGACCCACTTGCAAGGAGGTCTTTGACAGTTGGCGTATCAATTCCGAAGGCGATCACTGCTAGCGAGACACCTCCAATTGCTACAAGTGATGACGGTACTGTCTTTGTGATCTTTGGAAAAAAATAAATCACTGCCATTGTTGCAACAACGAGAGAGATCATGGACAAAAGTGCAGGTGTAGCGAGCCATGTGCCGTGCATCCAACCAAAGTGACCCTCTGGTGTAAAGGATTGGAACTGTGGAATCTGAGCTAAAAGTATAACAATCGCTAGGCCATTAACAAATCCCAGCATCACTGGATGTGGGATGATGCGAGAAAACTTGCCCAGGCGAAAAAATGCTACAAGTAGCTGAATAATCCCCATCAAGACAACTGTGGCAAAAAGATATTCCACGCCATGATCTACGACGAGCGCCACCATTACAACAGCAAGTGCTCCTGTAGCCCCAGATATCATTCCTGGTCGTCCAGAGAGCACAGCTGTAATGATACTCACCATAAAAGCAGCATAGAGGCCAACTATTGGGTCGACTTGCGCCACCAGAGCAAAGGCAATTGCCTCTGGTACAAGTGCAAGTGCCACCGTGAGACCAGAGAGAACGTCTGCCCGGTACGTGCCTGGCGAAAGGTAGGTGAGGATATGTTGCATAAGATTGGACTTTGGACTATAGAGTTAAAAGAAAATACGCCTCATCTAGAGAGGTGTATTTATATATAAGCGTGGAGTTTTCATCTTTACTAAAATTGTTAGTGTACAGCTGAATAAAATTACTGTCAATAAACGTAAACGTAATCCTTTACAAATATGTATTTTTGTTATATAATTATTTTTTACAATAGATCTTGAATTTGACTTTCTAGGCATTTTACGAATTCTAAGGCTTTTTAACGAGATACAGGTAACCAAACCGCTTAAACTCTACTTATGAAAAAACAATTTTCATTTCTTAGCATCCCAAGTATAAAAAGTATAGGACATATCCTAGCTCAATTCCCTTTTGCTATTGATGATGTCAAGGGATCTTTCTCAAAAGTGATTGTTATCATCAAGTCTGGAGAGCTAAAAATACTGTGTGGGGAGCGAGACATAAAGGACTTTTCGTTTGTCTGGCTAAACTCTGATTGGGCAAATAGAGATTTATCACATGCACTCAATCTTTACTTAAATGCTCACAAAACACCGCATACAGAAGTAGAGTATTGTGGCTCAAAGATTTCAGATATTGTAGCTTTTGCCTTGGCTGCCCTACCAGTCGCTGACACTATCTATATGCACCGCACGCGTGCCATAAAAGAGATTGATACTATCATAGAGACATGCTCTTTCCCGTTGATCATAAAAGATACCAGGGGATCTTGTGGTATAGATTCGTATTTTGTCGAGGATAAGGAAAGCCTTATGCGTGTAATTTCAACTCTCTCTAAGAATAAGCGCTTTATCTTTCAATCTTTTGTTCCAAATGAGTACGATTGGGGTATCATGGTGGCTAATGGTGAAGTTGTTTCTGGAGAGCGGAGCTATGGAGCGGATGGTGAATTTAGAAACAATCTTGCCAATGGTGCGACAGAAAAATATATCACGCCTGATGAAATCCCAAGTGAAATGAAAGAGCTTGCAATCAAAGCAAGTGACATTCTAGATCTCTCTTGGTCACGCACAGATATCATTATTGATAAGAACACAGGCGATCCCTACATTCTTGAAGTCAATCGCTATCCAGCAGCGGACGTAGGTACCGATGATGCTGTCGGTGCGTATACATTTTTAAGCTCTCACATGCTACAGCATAATAAGTAGTGATTTGTCGAGGTTTCCTAAATACAACTAATGTAATTTAATCACTTGCCCAGCAACTTGCCGATTGCCTTGTGCGCAAATGTCGTTAGCTCATGCAATGACTGATATGACCTTAACAGTAATTTTAAAGTTTTTGTTGGCAACCTCTTTGTCACAAAACGTGGTGTACACAGTGAAGCTTTTGGATTGATTATACTCTTATTGCTGAATAGTTTCTACCTTCTTGCTAAATTTTCTATTATTACTGGAAGGTTTCTATTTTTTACGTTTTGAAAGTAATTCTTTTAACAGAATTGATTGCTCACTAAGAAACTCTGATGCTAAATACTCATTTTCTTCGAGGGCACCACATTTTTTTTGTAGAGTTTGCAGAAACCTAGAACCGTATTTATAGTCCTTATAGCTCTCTAGACCTATTGGGACTTCGTGCTGCGTGAATCCCCAATTTTCTATGTCTAGCTTTGCTCCGCTAGGTCGGACGTAGGTTTTTGCTTTGCGGTACGATCTCGGTGGGATTCCTTCCTTTTTCTTCTTGTCTGGTATGTTTTGTAGACAATAGTAGCCTTTCGATAGTCCACTTAAAGGTCGTGCGACGCGGCCCAATTTTTGAGTGATAACCTCCCAATCATCCCATTGATTGTATTCAATCAGTACGCCTTCTGCTGGAAAATTAAGCCCCTGTGCAAGGACGTTTGTTGCAATGACAACTTGCAGTTTTCCATTTTTAAAATCAAGCTGTGTTTTTACACGATCATAACTTGGTGTGTTGGCACTGAGAACACTTATATTTGACTCTTTGATGTCGAAGTACTGCGCGTATTTTAATACATCATAATTGTTTGGCGTGTATTTTGAGAACACAATTGTTTTCATGCCACGATGTACTTTTTGGGAAAACTCTCCTAGTGAGATCTCTAGTTTTTTCGGAGCGTCTTTTTGGCGTGGCAGTTTTACTTCCTTAACTCCCAGATCTTTCTTGACTTGAGTGCTCAATGTATCAGTCGCTGTCAGAAGGATTATTTTTTTTCCAGCTCTTTTGTTGTGCATGATTTTTTCGTAGAGATCTCTTCCTCGGTCCTCGTCATTTATGTAATGAGCCTCATCAATAATCAGAACGTCTTGCGTGATCACATGATCAGTGAGGTTTTCATAAACGCAAGCCTGGTTGCCCGTAGGTGATCCCATGTGTAGCTCTCCAGTGTCGAGCCTATCTACCTGAGAGTAGTCCCAATAAATCTCGTATGCTAACTGCCTGCACGGTACTGCTATCACAAAATTGCTAGCACTGTTAATTGCCTTGTAGGTCTTTCCGCATCCTGTTGACCCTGTGTAGAGCATCGTGGGCATGACTGTCGTAATTATTTTTTATGAGTAGTAGGTATTATATGCTACAAGAGATGCGACTTCAAATGAAGTCTGATTGATTCGTGGGTCCGATCAATCCCCCTTTCCAATCAAAAGCCCTCAACAAAGTTGCTGAAGGCCTTTGAAATGTTCTACGGATTTCTAATAACTCAAGAATGATACGAAACGGTTCCACATTGTTTGTTTTTTGCCGATTTCAATACCTTGGGCATTGTAGCTGATCTGTGATTCGATCTCGACGGGGATTAAGAAGAATAATCTTTCCTGCTGCTTTACAGTGACCGTCTGGGGTTGGGCCACTTGCCTGGTCGGAGTTTGTTCGCGTACTACATTGTTCTGTTCTATAACCTGCACTGCATCAGTATCTTGCTTTGCGGTTGTATTTTCTACAACTTCAGGCTCTACAGGAGACTCCTCTGAAGTTACTTCTACAGCATTAGTACCCACGACAGCCTCAATCGGTGAAACGTCCTGTACGCTCTCTACGGAGGCTACAGAGGGTTCGCTTACTTGTGATAGCGCTGAAGGCTCTGAATCCACTGACTCTTCTGAGGGTTCACTCTGAGCAGATTCCTCGGATTCTTCTGACTCTTCTGACTCTTCTGAGGGTTCACTCTGAGCAGATTCCTCGGATTTACCTGACTCCTCGGACTCTCCTGAAGCCTCGCTGCCGGCTGAAGCAACGTGTGACCCTGTAGGTTCTCTTACTACTACACTTACGACAAGTAGAAAAAGACTACCGCCGATTGCAAGCGCCAATATTTTTTCAGTGTTTGATTTTTTTGCAAACATTACTTCTTGTTATTGTATTATTCAGTGTCTCTTTTATCACCATTTATTTGACAGACACTTTCTTTTTTGATTATACAATACTTTGTAAGCGTCAGATAGCCAAGTAAACCTATCGCCAGTGCCTCCAACACTTCTTCAGTTAAGCGCATTAAGTGAATCATGATCGTGTGACATTTTGAATCAAGGCAAAAAACTACTGCATCATTCTTTTCCATAACACCGTCAATGAGATCCAAAGCAACTGCTAAGCTCAAAATAAAAATAGAGATTGAAATGTGTATTCTCGTTTTTTTGGTCACGTCATTCCAGAGAAAAGTCACCAAAGTCACGAGTGCAAATAATAAGAGTGGCGCGTACAGAATAACCCAGATATATGTAGGGAAGCCGTTTAATATATCAGTATTGTCAATGAAGTACCCACTTACCCTTTCGTGAAAATATACCGCATCATCCATGCTGAAGAAAAAGAACGTCGCAGAAAGTAAAGTCCATAACTTTGATTTTGAGGCATGACTGGCACCGTAGCAGGCAAAAGCAAGGAGAAGAAAAGCTGTTGAACTGATCCATGTAAGAGGTGTTTGCTCTCTTGTGGCTAGGAATATTTTTCCAAAAGTTGTACCTGGATAATATAGGTACGTTAGAAGGTCTAAAAAAACAAGTAGGACTACCAAAAGTAATCCTACTGTATACGTTTTTTTTAATGACTTTTTTGTGAAATACATTCAGACTATCTCCTAGGGTCTAATGCTAATAGAAACTTCTGCAAGATTTCACCCTATTGGTTTATCACACCAGCCTCAGAAGCTTCACTTGCTTCAGAAGCTTCGCTTGTTTCACTTGCCTCAGAGGCTTCACTTGCCTCGCTTGCTTCAGAAGCTTCGCTTGTTTCACCCCCATCGACATCGATATCAATCCCTCCAAAGCTTACTTGGAGTGCTTCTCGCGCAGAGGATACAACCGTCTTTAATTCTTGTGAAATTGCCTTTGTTTGCTCTCTCAACTCACTCCTTAGCGTGTTTGTTTCTTTCTTGATCCCCTTGGTTACTTTGGTATTACTTCTAAATTCTTTTTGTAATGCGTTTAGCTTTGATCGCAACTCTTTTGCAGTGTCTTTAGGATTTTCACTGTCAGCACATTCTATACCTGCTGCGTCTATTGAACTCTCTATCTCCGCAATGAATTTCTCATTGGCTGCTGTATATTCTTGTTGTTGTGACTGGATTGCCGCAGTGATACTGTCCCAGAAATTGGCAAGAGCAAGGTCAGTTTCTTGACGCTGTATGACGATTGCTGGCTCAATAGAATTTTTGTATGTATTGACGGCTGTTTCTTGTTCTGGTGTTTGCGCTAGAGCCATCAACTCTGCGTAATGAGTAGTCCTACTAGCATCTGCGTTTGTCCTCTGTGTAGCAATTGTACTTTCCTTCTTTGACCGCAGCGCATCTACTTTGGCTTGATTCTTTGCAAATTGATTAGATATACTTGATTGACTCTTCGTTATTTTGCTTTGGATTTTTTCTACATGGGATTGAGCATTTTGGCAGAATTTGTCATTTTTCTTTGTTTCACGCTCAACCTTTTTTTCCTCTCTTGCTGTTTCACGCTCAACCTTTTTTTCCTCTCTTGCTGTTTCACGCTCAGATTTTTTCTCTTGCTGATCAGCTTTTTCTTTTTTTTCTTGTTGCTTTTGCTGTTTGTCAGATCCTCCTTTATTGCCACTGTTGCCTTGAGCTTGTACTGATGAAACTGCAGTAAGAAGGATTGCTCCAGCTAGAAATGTGTATAATGTGTTTTTCATATATTTACTAGAAGTTTATGTCAGTAAGATCAATATCCTCGATCTCTGAGAGATCATCAATTCCTTCGATTTCATCCGTTGTCTCGATGATAATATCATCTATGTCGACATCCTTTAATACAGGGTCATTTTTTTCATCACTTTCCCCGGCTTGAGGATTTAGCGTGTTTGGCACAACTGGTGTTTTCGTATAATCATCCTGCATACCATTAGCTAGAAACCAGAAGCTAAATATAATAAGTGCTCCAGCGAGGATTAGTATTGCGCGCGCAAAATTTGTATCCATTTCTTTTTTCATTTGCTTTATTTTTATTTTATTTTACGACTGTATTATACCACATATTTTTCAATTTATGATGGTGGCATTCCGCTTGTGCGACTACTAAATATGTTTTTATGCGTAGATAAAACCACCATGAAGGTGGTTTTATCTTTGGCTCGACCTGCTTGTTGGCGTGTTATTTTTTCTGGTAGACACGAATCCAATCAATACTATAGTTTGCAGGGAATGTGGTTTGAGCATCAGGAGAACCTGGCCAATTTCCACCTACTGCGAGGTTTGCAAGTACATACATTTGTTCGTCTGCAACAGTATCATTTTCGATACGATTGTGTGGGACACCGTCTATGTAGAACTGAATTAGCCCTGGTTCCCACTGTGCAGAGTAGACATGATAGTCAGCACTGTAATCAAGCTCGTCGACGTGTGATTCAACTGAGACTAACTGTCCATTGGGAGTGAAGTGATGATAAGTCTGGTATGCCCTTGTAGGTTGATGACCCAGGTTTTCCATAATATCTATTTCTGGTTTCTTCTCTCCGTCTACGTAATATGCGTTCAACAACCAGAATGCTGGCCACAGACCCTGACCTTTGGGTATTTTAACTCGAGCCTCCGCATAGCCGTGAGTAAATTTGAAAGCGTCGTATGAGGTAATGATTCCAGATGTGTAATTCTGATTATTTACCGATGAGGCCAGCCCGGCTGGTGTGGGTTGGGCGGAGATTGTAAGGTGAGAGCCGTCAAATGAGAAAGGGTTTACTCCGATGTTTTGATCCTCGCCATTTACATCTACGTAGTATTGCTCTTCATTGTTGATGGTTACATCAGGTCCCCAGAGGAAAGCTGTATTCCACTTTGAAGGATTAAGCTGTGAGCCATTGAACTCATCAAAAAATACAGGCTCGTAGAGGTCTCGTAGTGCAGCCGGGAGTGAAGGATTTCCTGCAGGAGGTACTGAATTGTCTATCACAAGATCAGATGCCTGAACTTTCAATGAAGGCTCTGACTTCGGTGAGTATTGATTGTTGGTGAAACTACTTACTTGATATGCATATATTTGCCCAGAGTTGACATCTGTATCTGTGAAAGTAGTTGTATCACGAACTGTGGCGTAGTATTGACCGTCTCGATCTATGTTGTAACCCTCTACTGGAAGAGTGTCCCATTCGATAACAATTTCAGTCGGGCTTGCTGAGACAGCACGGACATTTTCTGGAGCAGTTGGCGTATCAAATTCATTCTGACACTGTGCACTACAACCGTCACCGTCTGTTGTGTTTCCATCATCGCATTGTTCTGTGCCTTCTACTGTTGCGTTACCACATACTGCTGTTGGGTCTTGATCTGCATCAAGATAACACTCTAGGTTCTGATGGTCATTGTAACCAATTCCATCACCTTCTGGGAAAACGTCTTTGCAGTAGTCTTTGCGGTTAGTTCCTGCTGCACGAGCTGCTTTTGCTGTGAGATAACACTCTTGATTTAAAGTACTATTGAAGCCAATGCCATCTCCTACTGGATCTACGTCACTGCATACGCCATCGATTGATGGCTCACCACCATTTTCTGTTTCACACTGTGCACTACAACCGTCACCGTCTGTTGTGTTTCCATCATCGCATTGTTCTGTGCCTTCTACTGTTGCGTTACCACATACTGCTACCTGGTCTTCTGTTTCACACTGTGCACTACAACCGTCACCGTCTGTTGTGTTTCCATCATCGCATTGTTCTGTGCCTTCTACTGTTGCGTTACCACATACTGCTGCCTGGCCTCCGCCATCTGGCGTTGTGCCAAAGTAGCATGTTGACTTGGTACGTGAATTGTATCCAATGCCGTCTCCTAGAGGGGCTTCATCCTGACAGTAGTCTTTTGCGTGCGCTCCTCCTGCTCTAGCAGCAGCACTTGTGAGATAGCAAGGCTCGTTGGTCGCAGGATTTATCCCTACGCCATCTCCAACTGGTTCGACATCATAGCAGTACGGAATATTTTGCGCCCCTGATGTTGTCAGACTAACCGAAGAAAAGTATTGCATCAAAAAAATTGGTATGAGCATTGCAAGAGTGAGACAACCCACCCAGAGTAACGTATTTTGTTTTACATTTTTCATATTGTTCTAACTTTTTATTTTATTTACTTTCCGACTTAGTGTTTTTGTTTTTATTATGAGTATATTGTACACGACTTTTGATGGGATCGCCAGAGATTTTTGACTTTTTTGTCGTTTAGATTGACTGCATTTTTCATGTTCTGCTTTTAAGTGTGCATTTGCCGTTGTTTTCGTAGGACCTTTTCTTTTGGAGCAGTGGATAACTTTTTTATGAGATTCGATGTTTGCGGACCATTTGCCCTCCAGTTGCACTTGCCACATTCACCTTTTCATTGGTCCACTCTGAACGACATGTGGGGAGCAACTATTTTACTGCAGTTGTATTCACAATCCCACCCCGCAGATCATTTTGCTTAGATTGTTTATGCTACAATATGGGGGTAGTATTTATCCTTGCTATCAGACTTGCTTTAATTTTAGAAAAATATGAAGACGATTTTAATTGTCGATGACGAGAAGCCATTACGTGAAGCTCTCTATGAGTCTTTATCACTTGAAAACTTCAATATTCTTCAGGCAAAAAACGGTGCGGAATGTTTACAGACGATCGAGGATCATGACGTAGACCTTATCTTATTAGACATTCAGATGCCCGTAATGAGTGGTATAGAGGTTATTGATGAGATTAACAAATTTCCAGAGCCTAAGAAGAAGCCACATGTTATCGCACTTACAAACAAAGGTGACTTTGAGACAATCTCGAAGGCACTTAAGGGAGGTGCGCTACACTACTTTATCAAGTCCGACTATGCTTTGGATGATATTCTTGAGGTGATCAACAAAATCCTTATTTGATCATTACTTCTTGGAATCGTGACTGACTAAGCGCGACGTCCCGTCGCGTTTTTTTGATTCTCTTGGAATTGTTACTGTAAAAGTTGTGCCAACATCTTGCGTAGAGGAGAATTGAATTGTCCCTTCGATTGCGTTGAGTGCTTTTTTGACCATGTACAATCCCAGTCCTGTGCCGTCAGTGTCTTTTTCTTTGACATTTGTGGCACGATACATTTTTGAAAATATCCTTTTCTCTTCTTCTTCAGGGATACCCATTCCACTATCGAGAACGTCAATTGAGATATGATCGTTACCCTGACTTCGAACGAGACACTTCATTTTTCCTCCTTTTGGTGTATATTTCACCGCATTTGAAAATAGATTGTCTAGAACTAGATCGATGATTGATTGATCGCAAATAATCATTTGTGCTTTTGACTCGATTTCTTGTATATATGTTATATTCTTTTCTTTAATTGTTGTCGCGTATTGATTGTGAACTTCTGTGAGAGTTTTTTCAAGAGAGATCTCTACAGGCTCCACCATAAATGATCCCATGTCTAGTCGTGAGGCATTTAAGAGCTCATTTACCAGCTTGATCACACGATGATTACCTGTTCTGATTTCGCCGAGGTACTTTTGTTGTTTTTCATTTAATTCTCCGAATTTTTTATTCTGTAGTAATTCAGAGTACCAATTAATAATTGACAGTGGTGTGCGGAGTTGATGTGAGGCCAGAGTGAGGAATTCATTTTTTGCTGTGTCAATTTGATTGTTTTCTATCAGGCGCGCAATCCAATTTGCTGCTAGAACTACAAAAGTGCGGTCATCTTCTGTGAATTCTGCTCTGTGGCTTTTTCCAAAGAAACAAACTGTTCCATATCGCTGTCCGTTTGTTGAGATTGGTACCCCAATATACGTAGAGGCGCGTAATTGTGGTGCTATATCTTTTTGACTCACGAGATCACCATCTTTACTGTGATAATATATAGGGCGATCTTGCACATATGCAGCAGCACAAAGGGTTTGACTTATGTCAAAGTTCTGGCCCTGTTTGATCTGGTCATCGAGAGAATCGATATGTGAGATCGTATAGTTACTATTGCTAATATTACTGACAATTCCACTTTCGAGATCAAGTCCTTGCCTCACTGTCTCTAGTGTCTTTTTTATTCTTTCAGGTAGATCAATCTGCGGCATTGTTGCGATCGTGTGAAAAGAGTCCAAACGTCGTTGCTGGAGTCGGAAGCTTTCAGTCATTGTCTTAGCGATGTCTTGTGCGCGTTGCTTTGAGTGGACAAGGGCATAAATAGCAACTGAGAGCAAAAGGCTGAAAATAACACTTGAGATAAATAGTAATAGTGGTACGAGTTTTGAAGTGATTGAAATACCATACTGCGGGCTACTATTGTAAGCCAATTGCCATTTCCTGCCTTTTATTTCAATTTCTTCTACAAGACTAAAACGTGGTTGTCCCTGTGTAAATCCTTTTAGATCTGTATCGTCATAGAGCTCATTTTTTTCTTGATCAGTGCTCCCATCGTAGATACTCAAACTAATATCGGTTAGTCCTTTAGCGCCAATTGCTCCTTCAATAAAATCACGTGCTTGGAAAGGACTGTAGACAAACCCGATAATTGTCTCTCGCCTTTGTTGCAAGCTCTCTGGCGAGAGTGTAGAGTAATGCGGTACATAGACCATAAATCCAGCCTGACTTTCGTCATTAGATTTTCGTGTTAGCGCAACAGGTCCTGATAATGCTGGACTACCACTATCACGCGCAAATTCCATTGCCGCTCTCCTTGTTTTTTCGTGGAACATATCAAAACCTAAGGATTGACTATTTTGATCATCAAAAGGTTCGAGATAGATGATGGATGAGTAGATATCTCTCTGCCCTTCTGGCTTGATGTCATACTGAGGGAAGCCTTGATTCTTGATTGAGGCTATATGTTCCTCTCGTTGTTGTGGAGAGACAAATATCGAGTACCCGACACCTTGTATGCCTGGGTAGTTGTTTTGAATATCCAGAGAATCAACATACTGCTTCCATTGTTCCCTTTTGATGGTATCAGATGCAGCAAATAGCCCGCTAACACCTTCTAGTGTGTTTTCGTATATTGCAAATCTAGCTTCAATCAAATCTGTGGTATTTGAGACTTCTTCTCTGAAACTTGCCTCTACTTGATCGTTAAAAACCTGCTCTACAAACAGAACCGAGACGATTGTAATTGAAAGTAATACAAGTGAGAACAAGGTTATCACAACCCAGTTTTTTAATTTGAGATTCTCGGACGACTGTAGCGCATGAAATAATGCGATACATATACCTAGGAAAAACCAAACGACAATTGGAGATTTTACGTAAAACAGTGGCAAGTGATCTACATGGGACATGAAACCTACAGATGATGATTCTATGATCGTAAAAATTGAAAGCATCACTATAAAAGTCATCATGATTTCACTAAAATGTACGTGTCGCAAAAACCGTACATCTGACGTCATGAAAAGTGTCCCTACAAAGATAAAGATTAGCGCAGTAAATACTTCGGTCCAGAAAACTGTTATGTAAGAAGTTGGTATCCCTAATTCAGGAAAGAGAAAATCAAATGAGAGCACAACTTGTACAAAACCAAGGATGACCAGAAGTATTCCGATGAAAGTCAAGGCTTTCTTGGATCGTTTAAAGACAAGAAGGCCAAGCCCACATAGAAATAGCCCAAATGCTGCCCCTACAGGAATTGAGAGTGGCCCTATATCACCTGAAAAAGGATTGAGGTGATCATATGAGGTTGTTATGAGAACCGATAGTGTGATGATAATCGTGACGATCGCAATCGTCGAACGTACACCAACTAAGGCAAATGCTTTTCGTGCCCGCGATTGGAGTAACTCTAAAATTTTCATTTATACGGAAAAATATTTATAGGAGATTTGTTTTTATGATTTTAGTATAGCAGGTTCTTCACTGCGATTCTATGTGATATTGATACTTCTGATTATGATAAGATAGCTATCTCAGCATTTTGCTTTACCACCTCTTTTCTATAAAGTACTTTTGTAAATCCTAGTATTGCGCTGAAACTATTTGCTATACTTTAATGAGTAATTATGATTTCTACTTATGAAACTATCTCCTGAACAGATGTCGGCTAATCCACTATGGACTAAACATGAAAATGGCTCTTCTGAGATTTCTGCGGAACAGATTTCTTTGCATGAAAAAAAAGACCACAATCGTGAGAAGCTCACTGAAATTCTCACTGGTCCTGATGCATACAAAGAGATTCTCGCTTTAGCTAAAAGCGGAGATTTACGTATACTTTTGAAAGAAGTTGATGATCTGCGAGAAGTCCGCCATACTGTGCCTGGAAATAAAGCACAGTTTCACAAAGAAGGTGATGTGTTCCGTCATACGCTCCGCGTCTTACGAGCACCCAACTTACCAGAGGTGAGTGATCTTATCGAAGAGATTTATCCCTCTGATAGTGAAGAATCAGTTGGATTTTTCGATAAAACAAGCCCAGAATTGGCTTGGTCCCTTCTTTTGCACGACATCGGCAAGAAACAAACGCAAAAGGTAGCCCTTGATCATGCAGATAACATAATCGGTCACTATAAATTCAAATACCATGGACAAAAAGCCGCGGAAGCCTTTCGCGAGACGATTGCGCAGAGGTTCAACTTTTCTGAGCAACAAACAGACAAGATTGCTGTGTTAATAGCAGATCACATGCTTATGCATAAACTCATGCGCGGCAAAGAAAATCTTGAAGAAGAAGAGTTGGAGCTTATGATGAATCACCCACTGAAGGAGGAATTATTGTGGCATGCATTTTTTGATTCTGTTGGAAACTATACTGCACCAGACAGCTCTCAAGAAACGACCAAGGCAACATTTGAACAAAAAAAACAAGACTTCAAAGCAGCCTGGAATACTCTTATGAAAAACGTGAATTCTCATGATAATATGGGAGATACTGAAGAAGGGCGATCAAAGAGTGTTGCCGCTTAAGTTTATACGCATTTACTTCACTTCTCGCAGATACTATTTCTTGATTAGCGACAAACAAAAAAACGCCAAAGGCGTTTTCTTGTTTTCTACAAAGTTATTCGGAGAAACTTTCTAGAGAAGTCCCATCATATTAAATAATGTCATAGTCATCGCTGGAACCAAGGCTAGAAGAACAGCAAATTGAGCTTCTTGTTCATGATTTTCTTCTTCTGTGTGAGAAGCATCGTTGTTTGTTACGTTTGCAGGCATACATGCACACCCACATGAGACACATTTTTCTTCAGTCATTTTTTTGTTTTTGGCCTTTGAAAGGCTATTAATTAAAATAAAGAAAACGGGTTCTTTGTTTAAAACCATTCTCGCATGAGAGTGACTGTAAACAAAGAAACCCGTTTCTTCAATATAAGTAGTATAGCACACTGACAGAGAAAGTCAAGGCTGATTCCTCTTTTTTTGGTCTGCTATTATTTCAATTTTCCTGCGTATGCTACCAACCATAGTATCAACCTTCAAGCATCTTGAGCAATGGACTTTGCATATTTTGTTGCACTGCCTTTTGTTGATTGAACATTTCCATAAAATCATCTAGACCTAGCGAACCATCATTTTGCTCTTTCCCAATTGCCCCCATAACGAGTGGTGCAAGCACTGTCATCATACCTTTCACTTTCTCAGGAGCAAGATCTTGTTGATCTGCAATAACTTGTTCCATCATGCCTTCTTTTTCGCCGAGGATATGGTGAAGAATTTTTGTGCCTTTGAACTGTTCTGGTGCTTCGAGCAGTTTGTCGAGGTTCTCGAAGATGCTTCCATCATGGTCTTTTGTTAAAGCTCCTACGAGGGATTCAGCGCCATCCTTACTACTAGTTGCATTTTTTGCCATTCCGCCAAGTAGTAATGG
The DNA here is from genome assembly GCA_938034715.1 of Minisyncoccota bacterium. Taxonomy (GTDB): domain Bacteria; phylum Patescibacteriota; class Minisyncoccia; order Moranbacterales; genus JAHDCW01. Next base: position 9 of record CALHMM010000025.1, on the reverse strand, counting down.
CAGAATCGC
>CALHMM010000024.1 GCA_938034715.1 Minisyncoccota bacterium | reverse complement strand
GACAGAATATAATCTATAGTTTCTTTGACCGCTTGAATCTTGTATGTTTCTTTTGCTTGTCCATTTTTATCAAGAGAAACGTTAAAATCTGCTCGTACCAATACCCTCTTATTTGTTAGATCAATATCCTGAATTTTTTTTAGATGCATATTTTTATTTTAATCCCAATTTAATAATGTCGTTTTTATTAACTCCCCATACCAATAATTCCAACCAGGAGGCCAATTCCTGCGGTCAAAAATGTGAAAACCCAAGCTCTCATAACAATTTTTGGCTCAGGCCATCCAAGTGCTTCAAAATGATGATGAATTGGTGCGGCGAGAAATACTTTGCGACCAAAATACTTCTTTGACATGATTTGAATAAATGCACTACCAGATTCTAAAGAGTAAATCAATACTATGATAAAAAGAGCAACTACTGAATTTGTGAGCAAAGCGACAACACCTAGCGTAGCCCCAAGTCCAACCGATCCCGTATCGCCCATGAAAAATCGTGCCGGGTAGATATTGAACCACAGAAATGCCAATAGAGCTCCAGATATCGCGCTACAAAATGCTGCCAGATCAACTTTATTTTGAAAAAATGCGATGATTGCAAATGATGCAAAGGCCATGAGAAGAACACCTGCATTTAGTCCGTCGAGGCCGTCTGTTTCATTGGAGGAGAAAGCAGCAAAGAGAATCACAAAGATAAATAGTGGAATGTACCATAGCCCAATTGAGAAATCACCCACACCTGGAATGTGTAAAATGTCCCACCCTAGCTTACTGTAAAACCACCACGCGCCGAGTCCTGCGATCACGAAAAGCCAGCCAAAGCGCATTACAAAACGCATACCGCCACCTTTGTTACTTCCCCAACCTCTGACACTCATAATGTCATCAAACAGTCCCAAGGTGCCGGCAGCTGCTAATGCAAACAGTGGTAGATAGGTTTCCTTGCGAGAGAGAAAGTCCAGCCTTGCTATAAAGTGTGAGTCGTAGAGTATCGCAATATATGGAAACAAGAATTGAGACAAGATGATCAGAATGATGACACTGAACCAAACAATCACTCCACCCATTGTCGGTGTACCACCCTTTTTCTTGTGAAGCTTCGAGACATACGTTAGCTTGTCACCTTCTACTCCTGTTGTTTTAATCTTAATGCCAATCTTGTACTTGTAGAGCAGGTTTGTCCAAATTGGTGTAAATAAAAAAGCGACCGTGAATGCTAAAATTCCCGTTAGCATCACTTTCAGCATTTGATCGATTCCTGGTATTGACTGTAAATTTGCAATTTCCATCGTTTGAAGTCTTTTAGAACTACTTAGGATTATTGATTCTTACTGCTTTTGCTAGTTTTTTTCTCTTATTTGTCCCATGAGTGATTTTCATAGGCCCATTTGAGCATTTTTGTTATGTTTTCAAACCGATTTTGATCATTTAGTACGACAGCTACTATCTCGGTGGATGTGTCAGGCTCTCTACCCATCATTATTAACGATGGCCCAGCTCTTAAAGTAAATCCTGTTTTGCCTACTACTTCAAATCCAAAGTCTTGAGTGAGTAATTTATTTGTTGAAACTGTTTCATGTAATATTGTATCATCCTCTCCAGTAAATGTCGTGCTTTTCATTTTTAGTATTTCTTCGATTTGCTGGTATTTTTCTTCTTTCACCAGTGTTGCCATGATTACACCTAAATCACGGGCACTTGAGAAGCACTGTGATTCTAACTCTGTATTGCTTAACTCGAGTCCGGATGGTCTGCAAAAATTACTACTAGTCAGATTGAGCTCTCTGGCTCTCTCATTCATTATTTGTGCAAATCCCTGCTCACTGCCTCCTATGTGAATCGCTAAGGCTGTTGCTGCGTCATTTGCACTTCCTACAAGCATTGCCTCAAGAAGCGCTTTAGCTGATACCTTATCACCACTTATAAGTCTTTGTCCTTCGCAAATCACAGATGATACGCAACCAACACGCGTACCCTCAATAAGAATTACTTCTTCTGGAATCACTACCCCTACTTGCAGATCCTGAATTTCATCTATCACAAGCATAGCCGTAAAAAGTTTTGTTATTGAGGCGATTGCTCTTTTTTGCGTGCTATTTTTTTCGTAGAGCTGCTCACCTGAAGCTACGTCAACTATCGCAGCCGCAGAGGCTGAGGGAAGCACTAACGGTTGCGATCCTGTTTTTCTAATTGGGATAACTTCTGGCACAGGCAAATTCTCTACTGGTGAAACTGACGGAATTGCCTCAGAACTTTTCCAGGCTTGTGCAAGAGAAAACTTTAGTGGGTCAGTAAATTGTTTGATGTCATCGATAGTGATCAATGCAATAGAAAAAAGGCCTCCGCAAAATATTGTAAGTGCATATAGCGCTGCAAAAATATTCCCTCTTGTATGTGATTTTTTCATGAGTTATACGACTGAAATAATCAATCTATTTTGATTGCTCATCTTCCCCTTGTCCGTAGAGGATTGCATCAATACGCTTATCACCTGTAAGGTCCTCCCAGTGAGGTAACTGCTTAATGGACTCGAGACCAAGGAATCGCAAAAAACTATGTGTTACATGGTAGAGTTTTGTCCGTTTGTCAGTAGGATGCGGAAGTCTTTCTATGAGTCCTCGGAGTAGTAAGTTGCGCAGTGTAAACGAACAATTTACCCCACGTATAGCTTCGATATCTGGCTTGGAAAGGGGTCCTCTATAGGCGATAATTGCCAGAACTTCTAGAGCTGGGTTTGTTAGATCTCCTTCGAGCTCTTTCTTTAGAAATTTTTCTATGATCTCATGCTGTGATTTCTCTGTAACTATTTGGACTGCGTCACCATGAATTACAACGCGTATCCCAGCTGATCGCTCTATATAACTATCTCTGAGAATCTCACATAACTCCAGCACATCTTTTTTTGGGGCATCGAGTATTTCACAAATTTTGGTAAATTTGATCGGTGATCCATACATAAAAAGAACTGCTTCCACGGAAGCTAGCTCAGGTGCTTCCCCTGCTTGCTGTTGCTGTTGCTGTTGCTGTTGGTCTCCCTGTGGCTCTGGTGTGTGCGGGTGTTTATTCATAGTGATTATATTTTTTCAGATTGGTTGTTTTGTGCGGTAAGCACTATATCATTGAAAGTTCCATCCTGATTGGCGATGACTATTTTTTGTTTGACGAGTTCAAGGAGTGCCAGAAATGATACTACGATCTCTGTTGTGTCTTTGTTACTTGAAAGTATTTGCGAAAAGATTACTTCTGCTTTTTCACTAACCATTTGTTGTACGTAGACTATGCGTTTTTCTAAAGAGATGACGTCTGCAATTATTTTTTCTTCGATGTCATCTAGTTGTGGTATAGAATTTAATGACTTCAGGAACGCTTGTTCCAATATCTTAGTAGATAGTCCGGGCGGTGGCAGAAATTGGACTTGTGTTCCCCACATCCCTTTCCTACTGTACTGCGGCTTAGCGTGTTCTAAGTAAGACTGAAATTTGGGGATAACATCTTTGATTGCTTTGAGGGCTGCTAATTGGCGCTCAAGTTCATGAATATCTGCTTCTTCTTCTTCATCAAACTGCAGAAGTGGCAAAAGAGCTTTTGATTTAATTAATACTAGTTTTGCAGCAACGGAGAGAAAATCTGCTAAGTTTTCTAGAGAGATGTTTTCTTGCCTGGCGATATAGTCCAGGTAAGCGTCTGATATCTCAGAAAGCGAAACCATAGTAATGTCAAGTTTTTGCTCCTCAATCAAACTCAAAAGAAGATCGAAGGGGCCTTCATAGTGCTGGGTTTTTACAGTGTATTCCATTGTGAAATTATAGCACAGGGACTATAAAAACATCGAAGGACCTCATGCAACCGTGATTAATCAAAATAGTATCAATCTCAATCCAATTTCAGCTATTTTGTGTCTTTGAGGGTAATCACTGGATAGAGACCGACAAGCAAGAAGACCAGCAGTCCTATAAATACTGCTGTCATCCCAAAGAATAGTTGTATCACCGTAGCTATAACCATTGAAACGATATATGCAACTGGCCTTGCCGTTCGGAAGAGATTTATAAGAGCAACATCTGTTCCATCTATCTGCTTGTAGAAATATGTATCGCGCATAGACTCGATCAGAGCATATCCAACACGTGATAGTAAAAGAGCACCTGTCCAAACCCAAAACGATACGCTTTCAAGTCTTGTGATCAAAATCACTGCAACGATCAATATTATAAATCCCACGAACATGATTTCTTTCTCTCCATATTTCTTATCCGCGAGCAATCCGGCAGGATATTCAAGTAGTACAAAAGGTAAGAGCATCAGCGTAAACATCATTCCCATTTCTGACCATTGGAATCCCATTTCTCGCAATCGTAGTGGTATAAATACAACCATTGTAGAAGCAGCGAAGCTCAAACTTAAAGCCACCCAGTACACTCGCCAGAGCGCCTTGTTTGCACAGACTTTTTTTATCAGTTTTGGAAGAGGAACTCGTTTAGTCTTAATTTTACCTGTGATCTGATTGAGTGTGATCAGCGCAACAACGAGCATCAAGCTGTAGAGACCAAGTACTATCGAAAAGATGAGGCCGTATCCATGCTTTTCAACTAGTGATAGCGAAAGGAGTGGGCCAATGATTGCCCCAATCCCCCACACACTCAGAAACATTCCTCGAATGCGTCCTGTCTTCTCATCGACAGAGTACGCTTCGAGAACTGCATCCCAGACAACCCAGATGATGCCGTAAATGATGTAATAGAGTATAAGAAAAAATGCGCCCAGTGGGGAGACTGGCAGAAGTGCTAGAAAAAGTACAACTACAATTTGTAATGTAAGTAAGATCAATAGTGTCCGCGGCCTTCCAAATTTCAGGAAAACCTTGTGGAGATTGAGTAGACCTAGAAGGATAAATGAGAAACTAACGACAAAAAAAATGCCTACATTTTCTACGCCAGTTGCTTCTTTGAAGTATGACGATCCAAGATAAGCTACGAGAGCTACAGAGAGACCAAAGAGAAATCCAAGTGAGGTGATAAAGCCAATTTTCCGGTCTGTATTGGATCCTGATGAAATTTCCATTATTTTTGGGTAATTTTTTTTGTTTTTGAGACTCTATCTCTACTGTCTTACCAATAGTACCATGACATCACCTTGGTGTGAATAAATATTTGTACTTGGAAGTGTTTTCCACAGATCAATATTGTATTTTTGCTCTTTGTTGGTACTGTGTCTGTACAATTACATCATTTGCTCTTCTAATACTCTCAGGTTCTCGACGATAACTCCTTCAGATATTAGAATTTTTGCCTTTGCTTGGGGCCCGCCAGCATATGCGCCTACGTGTCGATTCCCGAGAATGACGCGATGACATGGCAGTGAGTGAAAATCCTCATCGCTATTCATCAGAGATCCAACTGCGCGGGCTGCACGTGGTGACCCAGCTCTCCGAGCTACCTCGCCATAGCTCATCACTTTACCGCGAGGAATCTCAGCTACTACATCATATACTCGGTCGCGGAATGTTTTGTTATTTTGCTCTGTTACCATTTTTGTCAGATTTTTCGTAGACCTCCTTTTGTGAATCGAGGTTTTAAGTATTTCTTCTTTAGATGACTTTGCCATCGTGTAATAGGCCTCCTCAATCTGTCTGGTAGTCTCGCAAAAGTATGACAGTATGTTGAACAATAACCTGCTTTTTCCTCCAAGCATGTATCGCATGAGATGTAGAGAATGTGGCAAGCCTTGTTTTTGCAGTTATAGTGATTGTCAGCCTTTGTTTTGTTGCAAACATGACAAGTGGCAATGATCTCATCACTGATCCGTTCTCCTAGCCTCTCGTCGAAGACAAAGTTTTTTCCGTGGAATTTGTTTTCCAAACCCTGTTCCTTCACTTGCTTATCATAATCGATAATCCCCCCTTTTATGTGCGCCACATCCCCAAAGCCCTTGTGTTTGAACCAGGCACTTGCCTTTTCGCAGCGAATTCCACCTGTACAGTACATGAGAATTTTTCTGTTCTTTTTATCTCCTAGCTCATCCTCTACAGTTGATAGTTGTTGTCGAAATGTATCTACCTGCATGATGTGTGCGCCCTCGAAGTGTCCCACCTCAGCCTCATACTGATTTCTCATATCGACAAGAAGTGTGTCTGGATCCTCGATTGCCTGATTGACTTCTCGGGCAGTCATGTATTTTCCTGTATCTGCAGGGTTAAACTGAGGGTCATTGATTCCATCAGCGACAATTTTATTCTTTACTTTTATTGTTAGCTTCCAAAAGGATGTGCCTTCTGACTCTTCGCGAGCGATTTTGTATGGAACTCCCTTAAACTCTGGGATACCTTGAATGTAACTGTCAAATTCAGCCCATGCTGGCAAAGGAACGTTCATCTGAGCATTTATACCTTCTTTAGCGATGTAAATACGCCCCTTACAATTAAATTGCTGCAATGCATCAAAGAGCTCATCTCGTAGAATTGTAGGATTGTCTATTGATACGTACTTATAGAATGAAATTGTCCTACGTGAAAAATTCTCCTTGGCAATTTTTGCTAGAGCAATTTCTTTGGAATCGCGATTAATTTTTCTTGTATCTGTCATTACACACGTGTATTTAGAATGCATGTTTGTCAACGATTGACCTGTAGAAGAGGAAGTATGCGATTATTGAAACTGGAACTGTCACAAACAAACCAATCACAAGGCAGAAAAACCCTAGGACGTTAAAAAGTAGTAGAAATATAGAGAAGAGAAACACGTACCAGAAATGACCGCTCGTCATATGCAGACTCTTCTTCAGAGCTTGTACTGGCTTGAGATTTTTGTCGATAATCAGAAATGGAGTAAATCCTAAACGTGTAGATGTATAGATAATTACAATGAGCGCGAGCGCACCGATTACAATTAATTGTGGGAGTATTGGCTTGATGGCTTCAAATACTTTGCCATCATTACTAGCTATCGATAATGAAATGTCTGTAAAAATATTGGGTTGCGTAAAGTAAATAAGTGCTGCAAGTGATAGAAGTGTCAGTATAGCTAGTCCATACGTAATCAAGGAAAACAACATGTACCCAAGCGCGTAATCAACGATTACTTTTGGATTGCTGTAGGCTCCAAAGAATGTTTCGAAGCTAATTTTTTTTGTATCAATGTAATCAAAGATTGCCTGTATAAAGCCAACCGTCAGCATAAAACTAGCCACTAGCATGACGAGCGTTATAATAAAGCTATTAGTGGGGCTATCAATACCAAAGAGTGTGTCAATGATTTCTACAAGCAGAAGAATAAGTATGGCGATGATAAAAAATCCCCACTCTACCTTAAAAAGATCCCACGCTCTTTTCACAAAGGGCTTGTACTCTTGTATACTTGCTTTCATATAAGTTTTGTAAATGGCTCTTACTCTTTATTTTGCCACATTCCCCTATTATTTGCACGTGCCTGACTTTGTAGTTCCTTGAATCTCTGTACATGCCTAACATCTGGAGGGTAGGTAATAAATTTTGCGTAGCCCTCCTCGATCATAATTTCGTTTACCCATGTGTCATCCACATATATGTGTCGTAGTAGTCTGTCGTAGCGGTCGGTTTCCGATATATCTTTTTCTAAATAAACTTCTTTCTGGCCAATTAGCTCTTTGAGTTTCTGTGTTGCTTCTTCATAAAAATACTCACCTATTTCAGGCGTGTCGATACCTAGTAATCGCACTTTCTCACCGGTGGCCAAGGTAACAGTATCGCCATCTACAACTTGCTGCACTTGTGCAATTTCCCTTAGGTCGCTATTTTTATTTTGTTGCTGCGCAGCTTCCTGTTGGGAGTTTGATCCTGACGAAGGATCTGCATTTTTGTCTTCTGGCAGCCGGAAATCTGCCCCGTACAGCCAAGCCACTACGAGGCTTGATATTGCGCCTGAGACAAATATTATTAGATTTTTTATGTCGAAGTTTTTCATACAAAGTATTATAACACCTCTATGCTATACTATATTTTTATGCAATTTTACTGACGAAAAAACCGGGCAGTAAGCCCGGTTTACGAGAGCTATCTATTCCATAATGCCGTCTAAGTTTACGTCGTAGAGCATTGCTTCTTGTACCAACCTGTAGTCGATGAGTTCTTTAGTGTCAAACCAAATACTGGTCTCGTACTCTGCTTCCTCAGCGTTGTCACTACAGTGCACAAGGTTACGGACTGCACGACCATCAACGTCTGTAATTTGATACGAGTCGATTGTTAGATCACCTCGAATTGTCCCTATATCTGCTGTTGCTGGCTCAGTGCCACCTACCAGCTTTTTGACAACTGCGCATGCCTCATTACCTTCAAAAACCATCACAATAACAGGGCTTGCCACCATGTATTTCACAACAACGCCGATGATGTCGCGACCATACTCTATGGCTTCTTTTTCTACTGGCAGCCCTAGTTTTTTGCGATTTGCAACTGCATTTTCCCCCTTGGACTGAAACCACTGATCATCCTTGTTATAGTGCTTCCAACATTGGTCTTCAGATGCCATGATCATTTTCATGCCAACCATTTTCAAACCAACTCGCTCAAAACGTGAGATAATCTCTCCCGATAAACCCCTTTGGATTCCGTCAGGTTTTATAATGACAAATGATCGCTCTTTTTTTGGATGACTCATGCTGTTTTTTTACTTTATTAGACTCCGCTACCTTGCACCTACTGTGTTATGCAGTTTCCCCCATGATCTCTTGCGCTACGTTCTTTGGTACTTCTGCGTAGTGCAAAAATTCCATTGTGTAGCTTGCGCGGCCCTGCGTCATAGATCGTAGTTGCGTAGCATAGCCAAACATTGACGAAAGTGGCACTTCTGCATCGATTACTTTAAGCTTTGCATTGCCCTCTCCGATATCATTCATTTCCTTGATAATTCCTCGCTTAGAATTTACATCTCCAACAACATCACCCATAAATTCTTCAGGTGTCTTTGCCTCGACAGCCATAATTGGTTCGAGTATTACTGGATTTGCTTTTTTTACAGCATCTTTGATTGCCATTGATCCTGCAATTTTAAATGCTGCCTCAGACGAATCAACGTCGTGGAAAGAACCGTCGTACAGTGTAACTTTAACGTCAACCATTGGGTAACCAGCAATGACGCCGTTTTTAAGTGCTTCCTCCATTCCTTTAGCTGCAGGCTTGATGAACTCTTGTGGAATTGAACCACCTTTGATTTCATCGACAAACTCAAATCCTGTGCCAGGCTCCTGATGCTCCACACGCACGTTACAGTGACCATACTGTCCGCGACCACCTGACTGTCGGACAAATTTTCCTTCACCTTCTGCGTCTGATGTGATCGTCTCACGGTACGATACTTGTGGCTTTCCAATTGCTGCTTCGACATTGAACTCTCGCTTTAGACGATCTACGATGATGTCTAGATGAAGCTCACCCATTCCAGCAATAATTGTTTGGCCAGTTTCCTCGTCAGTATGGACTCGGAGAGATGGGTCCTCTCCTGACAATTTACCCAGAGCTACAGCCATCTTTTCTTGATCAGCCTTGGTCTTTGGCTCAACTGCAATAGAGATTACCGGTTCTGGAAACTCGATTTTCTCAAGGATGATTTTGTGATCAGGATCTGTAAGTGTGTCCCCAGTTCGCGTGTTTTTCATTCCTACGAGTGCACCGATCTCGCCTGAGAAGAGCTCTTCTACTTCTTCTCGATCATTGGAATGCATACGTAGAATTCGTCCAACGCGCTCTTTTGACTCTCCCGTCGTGTTGTATATGTATGATCCCGATTTAAGTGAACCTGAATAAATACGGAAGAAGATTAGCTGTCCAACAAATGGGTCCGTTGCAACTTTAAATGCGAGTGCGCTGAAAGGCGCCTCATCTGTAGCTTCACGCGTAAGCTCCTTTGTCTCATCATCCACATCAACACCAACAATTGGTGGAATCTCATTTGGCGATGGGAGAAAATCAACAACTGCGTCAAGTACAAGTTGTACTCCTTTGTTTTGCAGTGCGGTACCTGTATAAACTGGTACAAATGTATTTGCTATTGTGCCTTTTCTAATTGCAGCTTTAAGCTCTTCCTCCGAAATCTCTTCGCCACCAAGATATTTTTCCATCAGAGCGTCGTCTTGTTCTACAGCTTTTTCTATGAGAGTGTTTCGCCATGAGTCTACTTTTTCCTTGAGTTCTGCAGGGATCTCATCACTGTAGATCACTTGCTCTCCCATTTTCCCGTCGAAGGTAACAGTTTTCATAGTAATCAAATCTACGACACCCTCGAATCCACCTCGCTCACCGATAGGTACTTGCATCGGCGTAGCATGTGGTGTAAGTCGATTGACAATTGATTCGTAAGCTCGATCAAAGTCTGCGCCATCTTTATCTATCTTATTGATGAAGCAAATGCGAGGAACTTTGTACTTGTCAGCTTGCCTCCATACTGTTTCTGATTGAGGCTCAACACCTTCTTTTCCATCAAAACAAACGACACCACCGTCAAGAACACGCATCGATCGTTCTACTTCAACTGTAAAGTCAACGTGTCCAGGCGTATCAATGATATTGAATTGGTAGTCTTTCCAAAAGCATGTCGTTGCTGCAGATGTGATCGTAATACCACGCTCTTGTTCTTGTTCCATCCAATCCATGGTTGCATCTCCATCATGGACTTCTCCAATTTTGTGGCTTACACCAGTGTAGTAGAGAATTCGTTCTGTTGTGGTTGTCTTACCAGCGTCAATATGTGCAATGATACCGATGTTTCGTACCATGTCGATCGTGGTTTTGCGTGCCATAGGATGTGTTTAGATTATTGATTTGAGGTTAGAAAGAATTAATTTACTTTCAAACCATTTTTTAATTTTGTAACTTGTTGGTCTAGAGAATTTCTCTGCATTTATCCAATTCACGAAGTCTATGCGAAGTGAGCAAACGCCTTATTTGCTTCTGCCTGGCGATGTGTCTCTTCACGCTTTTTCATCGCTGCCCCATCTTTTTCGCTTGCTGCTAGAAGCTCCATCGCTAATCGTTCCGCCATACTCTTTCCTTTTTGTTTGCGACATGCCTCACGGATCCATCTCATTGCTAACGTCTGTCTCCGGTCACCAATCACTGGAACAGGCACTTGGTAGTTTGCGCCACCGATGCGTCGTGACTTTAATGCTACGAGAGGCGAAACGTTTTTTAGTGCTTGCTCAAACACATTGAGACCACCTTTTTTTGTTTTTTCGTGAATAATGTCAAAAGAGTCGTAGACAATTTTTTCAGCTACACTTCTCTTTCCGTCAAGCATGATCTGACCGATAAATCGACCTACGAGCATATTGCTGTAGATAGGATCTGGACGCCATGACTTCTTAAATGTTCGTTTTCTTCTAGGCATATTTTGGAATTAGGTTATAGGTTACGGTAATATGATACTATTTAGCCGCTTTTGGCTTTTTTGTTCCGTATTTCGAGCGTCCTTGGTTGCGTCCTTCTACACCTGCACAGTCCAGTACTCCGCGCACTACGTGGTACCGCACACCAGGAAGATCTTTTACACGTCCTCCACGGATCATAACGATTGAATGCTCTTGAAGATTGTGTCCTTCTCCACCAATGTACGCTGTTACTTCCATACCATTAGTTAGTTTTACGCGAGCAATTTTTCTGAGTGCTGAATTTGGCTTTTTAGGCGTGATTGTAGAGACCTTTACACACACACCTCGTTTGAATGGACCTTGTGATTTAACAGGCTTATTCTTTAGCGTGTTAAAAACGTGCGTCATCGCTGGTGACTTCGTCTTTGAAGACTTCGACTTTCGCGGTTTTCGTCTGAGCTGGTTAATTGTTGGCATTTTGCGTATTTTAAACGGTGAACAAATTGATTATAAAAATATAAAGCACCAACATACTGAGATCATTTTGCCGATGGGCGTTTGATCTACATTCTGTTGGTTTTCTACTGTTGAAAGTATGACTGATCTGAGATTTTTTGTCAAGGCGTCACAATTTGTGACGCCTTGCGTTGAACGATTGTTATCCCTTAATTATTTCAAGTACTTCTTTAAGCTTGTCTTACTACTGAACGTCTTTTCTTATATGGAGAACCTTCTTTTTCCCAGTGTCTTTGCGACAGGGTACGCGCTACACGCTGCGTGTGAAATTCACCAGCGCTGCCAGCTGAACTGCCTTCTGCCGGACATCCACATAGCGAAATAGAACTTGCGTTTTTACTACTGCTGCTTTTTCTACCGATTGACACCTCGTTCGTTAGAACAGAGTGCTGATCTCCTTTACCTATCATACATTTTCCTCTTTGTTGAACGTTGTATTACAAGGGATAACGATCATATTTAATCAGATCTGCCTGTTTGTGTCAATTTTTTTGCACAACTTTTAATGCGATCGACAAGCTCTGGAAAGTCTTCTTGCAAGAAGTGTCCTCGGCCTATGAAGGAATTGAATTGGACATTCCTGACGTGTTTTTGTAAGAATGACCCACATTCAAATGCTACGACTGGATCATCTTCACTGTGGTATGCAATTACGTTATTTACATCCGCTAGTTTTTTTAGATTTGCGGGGGATGCGTAGAAATCTCCTCCTCCTTCAATTTCTTTTCCGCTTTTATCAGTTCGCGTGTATCCGCCAGCAACAAGATGAACCGATGCCAGAGGTGTAGGAAGCTGATTTTCACTGAAGTATTTAGCGAGAAACATCGCTCCGAGAGAATGACCTACTAGATGCGTGTGTTTGTCGATGTAAGGAATATATTTTTCAAACCAGATCTTCCATTCTTGGTACTTTGCATTGTCTTTGCATGGCATCGTAATCTCGATCACATCATAGTCTTTTAGGGTCTCCTGCAAACGCTTACGCCAGTTCTGCGGGTGCGTAGTATATGGATCAATCTCACTAGAGCGTAGTCTCTGGATGTAGTGTTCGTAACTTGTGTAGGAATCACCGCCATGGATTGTGATGACTGTTGATTTTTTCATCCTTGTATTACTAGAAAATTGAGCGTCGTGTGCACCTACTTTTTTATAGCCTGATTCACTGATTTTGGGAGGTTTACTTTACTACTTTGATTCTCTGAAATGGTATTACAAATATCTAGCGCCTTTCAAATTTTCTCTCCAGATTGAGATCACCTCGAATATCTGCACGCATCTTGATTAATTCTGGAAATTTGTAGAAGAAGTTTATTTTTTGCTGAGCAATTGTAAGCGCTCCTGAATCTTGGGCCGTTGGTTTAGCCTTGAAAACAAAGGAGGCAAACGACTCTGCAATATCCTCACCTGGATTAGTAGCAGCGTATTGATTGATGAAATTCTCAGGAGTTTGTGTAAAAAGTATGTTCGGGGCGTCGACTGGACTATCCTTGAGAGCTAGCACATCTGCTTGGGACCAGAATTCTTTGAAGAACATACCAAGGTATGAAGATTCTGTGGCGCAACCCTCATCAGTGAAATATCCCTGGCATATTGATTCTTCTGCTTCTATGTCAATTTGATCCTTGTTGAGTGTTAGTATGTGGGCAAACTCGTGCGTCAGGAGAAAAATATTCTCCGTACGTGATTGCTCATCGGTGGCGTGGATATTTACCGCAAGTTCCCACTGCGCTTGTTGGTCGTCAATGAGCTCTACAAATGCGGCAGTGTCGCTTTTTTTGTTTTCATAAACAGTATATTTTTTCACATGGGCATCAGAGATTTCATCAGGAGCTATCGTCGCAAAGATTGCCCAAATCTCTTTGTATTTTTCTAGATCGTTACCTGTTTTTTTCTCAAGCCATTCTCCTTCGTCTACGCTATAAGTTGCGAGTGTTTTGAGTTTTTCTTGTTCTGAATGTGCTTCGGAGTATGATCCGGCAAAATTATCATAGATGCTTTCTATCTTGGAGAGAGACGCATTCACATTTGCTTCAATCTGATCGCAGGAGACTTCTGTTTCGCAAGTAAAGTAGCAGGTCTGACGGACTTGGTCATATTTTTCAAATTCAGTGCAAAGTGACGGATCGTCTACAACCTCAGACACGACAACAAATACTGCATCTTCTTCCCCACTATCACCCAGCTCTGGCGCATAGAGATCAGACTCATCGGGCCCGCCAATTGCTAAATCAGACAGCGCAAAATCATCCTCATCGCTATCTATTGCTGGTCCATTTTTGTTATCTATTGACCCTGCGTCATACTCTACAGGCTCGTTCCTTGTGAGACTGTCGTTTTTGGTGTTTATTGTATAGAGCAAAATTAAACATCCACCACCAAAAAGTAGCAGGAAAATTAGTGCCATTGGCCTTTGTAGGATGCTTGCAAAATATTTCATACGCAGATGTTTACATCTATATTAGATTAACATAGATATTTACTGTCGTAAATTATATTATCCTACTTTCCTAAACACAGCTAAATTGTCAGATCTACAAAATGGACGTCGAAAAAGTTTGACTAAGTGTTATATTTTCCAAGATTATTTGTTTTAGTGAATACTTTTTTTTGCAAGTTTTACATAGAGATCCCGCATCAATCTGGTGTCTTCGAGTGCGTTGTGCATTTCGTAGTCTGATAAATTGATACCAAAATTTTTATAAAATTTCTCCTTTTTGTCGTCGATTGTCCTGGCGGGATTTAGTCCCATCGCAAAGAGAATTGTTGCAAAGTCTATGGGGATTCTATTAATTGGCTCATCTGTATCGTTAAAGAGTGCGTGAAAAAATGCCATATCTCTTTGATTGACGGTAGCAACAAGATGAGGTTCACTGTGTCCGCAGAATCTACGTATTGCAACTCTGGCTTGTTCGTGTGTAATCGTTTCTCCTGTTAGATATGGCACTACATGCTCTCTTGTCCAATCTGATAATTTAGATTCATTGTAAGGCAGCTCAAAATAGAGCTCTTTTTCCCCATCTAGCGAAATCATTCCAACTGAAATAAGATCATTTGTACAGGCATCTATTCCAGTGAACTCAGCGTCAAAGAATACGACGTCATCAGAAAATGGAGTGAATTGCTTTGCTGGTTGTGGTATTTCTTGTGTCATGATAGGTATAGTAACACTTGTTCGTTTTTGTTGCTAGAGAAAACGTTGTAGATTCGTTAAAATTTGTAATGAATCAGGTTACCATAGATAGAAGTATTGTCAATGTTATTATCGACTGATACACTGAGGTAATATGAGTAAAGATATAATTGTCATCGAGGAATTGGACAAGGTCTATGATAATGACTTTAAAGCGCTCTCCAAAATCAACCTTTCCATACGACGTGGAGAGATCTTTGCATTACTTGGCGCAAACGGTGCAGGCAAAACTACTCTAATAGGTGTGGTCTGCGGATTGGTGAATGCAACTAGCGGAACAGTTACTGTTGGTGGCTATGACCACGTAAAGAACTACAGAAGTGCGCGATCATTGATCGGCCTCGTCCCGCAGGAATTATACCTGGATCCGTTTCTTAATGTTATGGAAACACTTGCAATAGCGAGAGGTTTCTATGGTAAGAAACCTGACAAAAAGTTACTTGAGCAGGTATTGCGAGATTTGTCATTGTGGGAAAAAAAAGATGACAAGGTTCAGCAGCTCTCAGGCGGGATGAAGCGGCGAGTCCTCATCGGTAAAGCACTTATGAACGAACCTGAAGTCTTGTTTCTTGACGAACCTACAGCTGGTGTGGACGTTGATCTACGTCGTGGTATGTGGGAACTTGTTTCAAAACTCAAGGAACGTGGTACGACGATTATTTTAACTACACACTACATAGAAGAAGCACAAGATATGGCTGACCGCATCGGAGTAATCATCGACGGGCAGATCAGCCTTGTAGAAGAAAAAGAGACCCTCATGAAGCAATTTGGTGGTAAGAATTTAAAAATTCATCTTGCTGAGAAATTACAGAAACTTCCACGGTGGTGCGACGAGGGCAATCTAACATTAAGCGAAGATGGAATGACGCTGACCTATACCTACAAAGCTAGCGAGAGCACAGGTATCACTGCTCTCCTTACTCAATTGAAGGAAGAAGGCATTAATATGGTAGATCTTTCAACTGAAGAAACATCGCTCGAGGAAATCTTTGTAAACTTGACGCACAACGATTCTTAAAATCTCATCATCAGTGATATGAATATTATTGGACTTAAAACTCTCTACCTGAAAGAAATGTCTCGGACTTTTCGTGTGCCTGGTCAGACACTTTTATCACCCGTGCTTACAACTGCACTGTATTTTATAGTTTTCGGTAGTGCAGTAGGTACACAACTTGGTAGCATTGATGGTGTAAGTTACGCGCAGTATATCGTGCCAGGACTTATTATGATGGCACTTCTGACTAATGCACTCTCTGCAGCAAGTAGTGGCATATACTTTCCTAAGTTTATCGGGACCAAGTACGAACTCCTTAGCGCTCCACTGTCTTACCTAGAAATTACTCTAGGATTTGCTCTTGCGAGTGCATCTCGAGCAATGATCATAAGTGTCATTATTTATCTCGTGTCATTATTTTTTACGCCAATTCCGATTGAACATCCTCTTCTGGCACTACTGTTTGCATCTCTCACAGCCTTTGCTTTTAGTTTGTTTGGCTTAGTTATAGGGATTTGGGCGGATAGTTTTGAGAAGCTCTCTATTTTCCCTGTTTTGATCATCACACCACTTTCGTTCCTAGGTGGTATATTTTACTCAATTGATATCCTTCCACCTCTATGGCAAAAACTTTCACTCATCAATCCTATTGTTTATATGATTAGTGGACTACGCTGGAGTTTCTTTGGTATTACAGATATCAACCCTTTGATCAGTTTCGGTATGATTTGTATCTTTACTGTAGCTTGTAGCCTAGTCTTATCATGGATGTTCCGTACAGGATATCGCATCAAAAGCTAGCTCTGTATTTTTGTATACAAGTTCAGTTATTCCTGATAAAATATACTTATAAATACAAAATTCCCTCATGCAACAAGTGCAATATCACAACCTAACCTGGGTTGATTTAGAAAATCCCTCTGATAAAGACATTACATATTTGCGCGAAAATTTTGACCTACACCCCTTGGCTGTAGAGGAATTTGCGACGCCTACCTATCGTCCTCGAGCAACCAAATACTCTACTTGTCTGTACTTGACGATTCATATTCCTCTGTTTGATGCTGAGCAACGGACGACATATGCTGGTGAAATTGATATTATCCTCACGCCAACGCACATTATAACCGGTCATCATCGGGATATCTATCAAATTTCTGAGATGATGAAGAAATTGCAGAGTGGTGAAGGAGCGCGGAAATTGCACATGAGCAAAACAGCATCACATCTTCTGCACAAAATCCTTAGCACATTAATTGAGTCATGCTTCCCTCGCTTGGATCATGTAACTAAAAATATTGACCGTATTGAAAATGGTATCTTCAGTGGAGAAGAAAAACAGATGGTAAAAGAGATCAGTATTGCTAAGAGAGATGTTCTCAATTTTCGCCGTACGATCATGCCACAAAGAGCAATCCTAGAGTCAATCACGGCGCAACCTGGAAATATTGTAGCACCAGATATTAAGCCTTATTTTAGTGACCTCATTGGCACAAACGTACGACTGTGGAATATGCTCGAGAGTGCCAAGGAAACGCTTAGCTCGCTTGAGGAGACTAATAATTCACTCTTGAGCGAGAAGATTAATTCTAAGATGAATCTCATTACAGTTTTTACTGTTCTGTTTATTCCGATGACGCTCTACGCGAATGTACTTGGGATCAATGTCATAACCCCCCTATCAGAACACCCTTCGGGATTTATGATTCACCTCGGTATTATGGCAGCCATATCGCTTGCAACACTTGCTATTTTCAAAATCATTAAGTGGCTTTAAATCAGAATTAAATCCTGAATTGTAATTATGTCAGAGTTAAAACTACACAATACCCTCAGTAAGAAAAAAGAGGTATTCAAGTCAATCGAACAAGGTAAAGTGTCTATGTATACTTGTGGCCCAACTGTATACGATTATATGACTATTGGAAATTTTCGTTCTTATACAACAGCTGATATTTTGCATCGCTATTTAAACCACATCGGCTATGAGGTGAAGCTTATAAAGAACATTACAGATGTCGGACATCTTACTGAAGATGACATCGCACAAGGAGATGCCGGTGAAGATAAAATGCTTAAGAAAGCTCGTCTTGAAAAAAAAGATCCTTTTGAGATCGCTAAGTTTTATGAAAACGCTGTCATGGAAGATGAGAAAGAACTGAATATACTTCCTGCCAAGTACCACCCCAGAGCAACGGAACACGTTCCTCAGATGATCAAGATGATCGAGGAACTCATCACTCTGGAGCATGCTTATGAGTCGAATGGAAATGTCTTTTTTGATGTTGCGACGTTTAAGAGTTACGGAAAACTCTCTGGCAATACTCTCAAAAATTTGCAAGTAGGCGCAAGACTTGCAGATCCACACGAAGACAAAAGGAATCAATGGGATTTTGCGCTTTGGTTAAAAGCTCCAGACAACCACCTTATGCAGTGGGACAGTCCGTGGGGTCGTGGCTATCCTGGTTGGCACATTGAGTGTAGTGCAATGAGCAATGAATACCTAGGCGATACACTCGACATCCATACTGGCGGTGAGGATAATATCTTTCCTCATCACGAAGCTGAGATAGCTCAAACAGAAAGCCTGACACACAAACCTTTTGCGTCTCACTGGGTACACACAAGGCACTTACTGGTAGACGGAGGCAAGATGGGTAAATCTAAGGGTAATGCATACACGTTAAAGGACATAAAAGAAAAAGGTTTTA
>CALHMM010000023.1 GCA_938034715.1 Minisyncoccota bacterium | reverse complement strand
GGAAATTTCTGTAACTATATCTGTCTTTATCGCAATTGGATCAATAGCAACACTAATTACTGCGTGACAGAGTGGGCAGCTATATTTATTACCTTCGAAGATTGCTCCATTGCTGTTTCGTATCTCTACGGCATCAAGATTGATATATGGCTGATGTACTCCACATTTTTCACACTTGTTCATAGAATATAATTTACTTCAATTAGTTGTGCACAGGCAATATTATTATCCCATGCCACTTGTGATATACTTTGTAGTAGATATGATTTAAATCTCGTCACAGATTTATGTAAAGAAGATCACTAGATGATCTTTTTTGTTTTCTAGTTGAATGATTATAGAAACTTTCTCTAGATCATATGCACGAAAAACATACCATAAGATACTCTGAAATTCTTTCAATCCTAATTGAACTGAATCTACGTAAAGCTTACACCTTTTTTTGTAGTTTCTTTTTTATAACGCCCTAAGTAAATAGGGCGTTTTCTAAAGATACTATGCTGTGGCTTTTTCTACTGTTGCGTTGGCGTTTACTTCGTAGTTGGTGTTTTGCTGTTCAAAGAAGTTTACGAGCTCTAGCACATCAGTCGATGTGGCCATCCATTTGGCTGGGTTTTGCACATTGTACTCTGCTTCGAACCCTAACTCTTCTAGTCGCCTGTCAGCGATGTATTGGACATACTGATTGATGTAGTCAGCATTCATTCCGAGTACTCCATTTGGAAAGAGATCCTTATTGAAGTTTGATTCTAGTTCGACACCGTCTTTGATCATGTCTCTGATCTCCTCGGCAAATTCGTCTGTGACCATACTTTCATTTTCTTCGAGGATTGTGAGGATGAGCTGCATACCAAACTTGAGGTGGAGACTCTCATCACGCAGCACCCAATTGGTCAGTGATCCAAAGTTTCGCATCTTGTTTCGTTGGCGAAAGGCTAGGATGACCATAAAGTTTGTGAAAAAGAAGATCCCTTCCATGACGATGTTTGTAGCAACGAGGTTGCGGACCAATTCTCTTTTCCCCTCGTCTGACTCGATGTCTAGCTTCTCATCTGTCATGCGGTTGATGTAGGTCGAGATCCACTCTTCCTTTGCTCGGCTAGAAGCAGTGTCTGGGTGGAGGGCATACATAGCGTCGCGATCAATTGGAAACGACTCGAGTATGTATTCAAACGTTTCAGAGTGATTTGCTTCTTCAAACAGCTGACGTGAGAGGTACTTGTGCGCCTCAGGGCTCTTGATGTATGGATAGATTCCTAAGCAAATTGACTTATTTACGACAAATTCCATTGGATTCATGAACGACAGGATGAGCATGAGAGCATGCTTCTCTTCTTCGTTCATATTCTCAAAATCATTTAAATCCTCCTTCAATGGGATCTCGTGTGGAAACCATGTGTTACGGATTCCTTGGTCATAGAGATCGTGTGCCCACTCATAGTCACTATTTTTTTGATAGTCGTCTGGACTTGCCTTTCCTATAATCATATCTTTGTTTTAGATTAATTACTTACGTGCCACGTACGTCCACAGTGACTGTACGGGATGTGAGAGTTTTTCTCACTCCTGCGCACCTCTTAGCCGAGTTGCACAGGGTCAAAAAATCTTTCTACTGACAGCTGTCGCATTGTGCCAAGTCTGCTGGATCCACCATTGCATCCGGCGTTGTTGGAGGCTTTTTTGCCGGTGATTTTTTCTTTGCCCCACCAAATCCCTTTGGCTTTGTCGTTTCTTTTGATGCGACTGGCACACTCATAACTTCTTCGTTTACAAGTTTTTTTGCTGCAAGGCTTTTTTTTGCTCCAAAGCCTTTTGGTTTTGAGGGACTTTTAGTTTTTGCTCCAAATCCTGATCTCTTTGCGCCAAATCCACTTTTTCCCATTGCTGCTCCTTTGTTTACCTTTACAGTACTTTGCTCTGCTGTATGACGTGGCTTGATGTGGAGATAGTATGTAGATTTGAGACCTTTGCTCCAAGCAGTTTGATAGATGTCCATGATATCACCGATGTCTCGGGTCTCTAGGTAAATATTTCGAGAGATCGCTTGATCGATCCATTTTTGCGCTCTAGCTGCGACCTCAACCATTGCATAGGGAGATGTAGAGAAAGATGTTTTGTAGCGCTCTTTGAGTTCCTTAGGAATTCCCTCAATCTGGGAGATGTCGCCTTGGTATTGGAGGATCTGCTCTCGGGTCTGTTCCCAGAGACCGAGGTCCTCTAACTCTTTAACTAAGTTGTGATTAAGGTCGAGATACTTCCCTGAAAATTTGTTACGTGAGAAAACTTGTGCAAATCGTACATCCATCCCTGGTACAGTCCCTACGAGCAATCCTATATTAGCGTTTGGCGCTACTGCCATAAGTGTAGCGTTTCTGATTCCTTTTTTTACTTTCTTGCGTAGTTCATCCCAATCAAGCTGAATGTCTGGATGACGGAACTTGTGCTTCATGTCGACTGTAAGAAATTTTCCGCGCTCTTTCTTGAGTGTTTTTAGACTGTCGATTGGTACTTGTCCCTTTGACCACATTGAACCTTTGAAATTTGGATACGAACCTTTTTTTCTGGCGATTTTGGCGCTTTCGTCGATTGCCATGTAACTGACAAATTCAAACACCGCATCAATAAAGTCATAACCTTTATCGGAGTCGTATGCCATGCCGAGGCGCTCAAGCACATCTGCAACACCCATAACACCTAGTCCTATAGCTCTGTTTTCCATGTCACTTTTTGCTGCCTGTTTTACTGGTAACTCATTGATATCTACCAAGTTATCAAGATGGCGTATACCTATGCGCACTGTCTTTTCTAGCTCTTTCCAATCCATTCCTTTACCGTACTCGTCGATGTGCTGCGAGATGTTTACAGAAGCAAGATTACACACTGCAATGTTGTCCTTGTCTTGTGGTAGGCAGATCTCTGTGCAGAGATTGCTCATGTGGATTGTTCCAGTGTTGTTGTTAAGCGCTCGTATATTCATCGAGTCTTTAAAGGTCACCCATGGGTGTGACGTTCCTTGCAAGGAGACGAGCATTTTTTTCCACAATGCTCTTGCACTTTCTGTTTTGAAGGCTCGCATTTTTCCGGCTTCTGCTAATTTAATGTATTGCTCGTATCTTTTAGAAAACTCCTTGCCATAGAGCTCTATCAGATCTGGTGTTTCCTTTGGGTCAAACATATACCACTGCTGATCTGCAATTGCTCGTTTCATAAATTCATCACTGATAAAGCTGGCTGTATTTGCTGTACGCATGCGGAGATAGTCATCACCAGCATTATGTCTCCAGTCCACAAATTCTGGGAAGTCAAGGTGCCAGTTTTCCATATAGAAACAGAGCGCACCTTTTTTCTTTCCTCCACGTTGGATTGCGCGGATTGCCGTATCCATGATCTTTGCAAAAGTTGTCGGCCCGGTGGATGATCCACCTTGCGCTAGAGGAGACCCACTGGAGCGAAGCTTACTTACGCTTACACCAAGACCTCCCGTAGCTTTTGAGATGAGCATAACATCAGAAACTGTCTTTGAAATATGTTCCATATCATCCTCCATCTGGATAAGGAAGCAGTTTGAAAGGGCGCTTTTATTTGTTCCTGAGCCAATGTTTGTAGATCCACCTGCGATGTACTTATGGCGAGACATACGCTCGTACAGCACCAATGCTTCCTTTGTTGGATCCTGCGCTTCATATGACAGTCCCATACATACTCGCATAAACATATACTGCGGCACTTCAAATGGTGTGTCTCCATCTCTCTTGAGTGAGTAGCGATGCAATAGAGTCGAGAGTCCAGAGTACACAAAGAGTTCGTCTCGTGAAGCATCGATACTTTGTGCGAGCTTCTTAAGGTCAAAACATTTTTTCATTTTTGGAGAGAGGATGCCGTCTTTTATACCTAGCTCAATGTGTTTTGCAAACTTCTGTGTATGAAGTTTCTGGATTGTTTCCAAGTCGTTTCCTCTGTAGTCGCC
>CALHMM010000022.1 GCA_938034715.1 Minisyncoccota bacterium | reverse complement strand
AAAAAAATCTCATGAACAAAGTATTCTACAAAATCTATCTCGAATCCATCGTCATTGTGGCGATCATTGCTGGTGCATCATTTTGTGCAGAACTCCTCTTGCCAGACGTTGTATCCCTTTCGCAAAAAACCCTCCCACTACTAGTATTATTTATCTTGATGGTACTGATCGCAAGATATCTCAGCTGCACATACAAGCCTACCAAGAATCTACGTAAAAATAATCAAGCAATCATTTTTCTAGTTGCAGGACTATTAGCCTTGCCACCACTATTTATCGCAACAAGAAACTTCTCACCCTTTATCCAAATAATTCTTATTGCCCTTAGCCTTACACTAGGCTACCTCCTTCTAAAGCCAGATGACCAGTAGCAGATACGCTAATGATTAGTCAGATAATGTCGCCTACCCTCGCAATACTGCGAGAGTTTTGCGGGCAGATTTTTCCCAGCTGAACGCACGCACTCGCTCTGCTCCACGGTCCACAAGTTTTTTCTGTAAAGAATGATCGGCAAAGACCTCCTCCAAACTTCGAGCGATACTATCGACATCAAGCGCATCACAATACTGTGCACTGTCCTTTGCAATCTCACGTAACGAAGAATTACCAGCAGAAACCACAGGTGTACGCGCTGCAAAAGCCTCCAAAAGCTGCAGTCCAAACCCTTCATAAAGTGACGAGTAGGCCATCAGTACCGCATTTTGCAACAGCGCTTTTTTGTACTTGTGCGAAATGCCTCCCGTCATGATAATGTCATCACTGTATGCACTGTGAGATGCAGCAAGGTGAATATCATCACTGAGCCAAGCATCTTCGCCAGCAAGTACAAGTGAGCACACGTGGCCTCGGCTACGAACTATGTCAAAAGCTTCGATCAAGCGTACAAGATTTTTCCGCGGTTGCAGTGCACCAATATACAAAAAATATGGCTTCTCTATAGCAAAGTCACGTAGTACTTCTGAAGCCGCACTTTGATCTTCATCATCCCAATCACGAGCATCGATACCATGATGGATAACTGAAATTCTCTCAGGATCGACAAAGGGATAATACGAAATAATATCACTCTTTGTACTGTGTGATACCGCAATCAGATGATCTGCATGTCGCACGACATAATCTGTCTGGAGGTTGTGCAATCGTAAATCCTTCGCAGGAAAATGTGCTGGAAATTTCTTAAATGCGAGATCGTGAATCGTAGCAACAATCCGTGTACGCGGATGATGCGCGACAGGCATGTTGTGCAGTGGCATCCACAACACATCAGGGGATTCTCTATAGAGTCTCCAAGCAAATGCGGACTGCGTCCACAATGGGAAATCACGTAATCGCAACTCTCTATACAGAGGTGAGATAGCGAGTGAAGGATTAAAATCATCCCTACCATGATAAAGAGTCGTATTTTGCACGATCGTAGGATCAATCAAAAGCCACTGTGCAAGAATCGCAGCAATATACGTACGAGTTCCATCAATGCGAGAATTTTCCAACTCTCGCGCATGAATTCCCATTGAATGTAAATTTTTCATAAATCATCTATACACCCTTTTAACCTTACTCAAATTCCTCTATGCTCTTACAGTCAGAAAGCTCACATTTTCCAACGCGTGTTCGCACCAGACTGCGTAAATAGCCACCAGTGCCAAGCACTGCACCGATATCACGCGCCAGTGAACGGATATATGTGCCCTTTCCACACACTACGCGAATACGAATGACCGGATATGCATATTCAAGTAACTCAATTTCATCGACACGCACAATCCGCTTTGACATGATGACTTCCTCGCCACCACGTACTCGCTTATAAGCTTCCTTGCCATCAATTTTTATTGCGCTGTAAGCAGGAGGTACTTGCTCAATATCTCCGATAAAAGTAGCAAGCACTTTCTTTACATCGTCAGCACGAGGCTCTAGGTCTACGACACATACTTCTTTTGTCCCTTCATGATCATCTGTCGTACTTGTCTGGCCTAGAATAATTTTTGCATGATACTCTTTTTGCGCAGCAACATATTGATCAATCTGCCTAGTAAAGAAGCGACCAATCGCGATAATCAAAACACCGCTAGCCAGTGGATCAAGCGTTCCGCCATGACCTACCTTAATTTTCTTATTCCCTGTTTGCTCCCTCGCCCAAAACTTAACGATCTGCACAGCTCTCTGAGAGGAAATTCCTACAGGTTTCTCCAACCCAAAAATCCCCTCCACACCATCTGCGCTGATGTCCTGCCCAACAACATCCACATCTCGTACTTCACTCATAGAAATTTTGCCACAGCTTGAAATACCTACAATTCTTTTAGCGTAATGTAAGCGATAATGTCAGATGATTCGTACATCTCCTTCCCCGCTTCCTCGTCTACGAGATAAGGAACCATGCGTTTACCCCCTCGCTCTACTAGCTCCTGCGCAATCTCTGGATCATTGATATCCTTGAGTGCAAATTGGACACCATGCTCCTTAGCAAAATCTAGTACTTTGATACAAAACGGACACGTAGGTTTATAATAAAGTGTATACATAAATAGTAAATATAGTATTTATACTACCCACTATAGCAGATGAAGGATAAATTGATACAGATCAATGAGGATAAAAGACGATCATAGTGTGTGTTTAATTTCTTCATGTGAAAATCTATTTGTCACAAATGTCGAATCATGATATAAAGCAACTATTCTAAATCAACGACAGATAGTCGAGGAGATGGGCATGAATGAGGAATCTCACAGAGAGCGTGAAAGCGACGAGCCAACAGATGAAGATTTACTCCTCGACGTTGAAGAGGAAGACCCTAAAGAAGAACAGATTACGCCCAGCAAGTTAAAGACTAATTCACATGTAACTGACCCAACGAGGCTATACTTACGTGATATAGATACACAAAGCCTTTTAACTGCTGATGAGGAAAAGTTCTACACACGAAAAGCGCAGGCAGGCTGTGAAAAATCACGTCGCAAGATGATCGAGTGCAACCTCCGGCTTGTGGTAAAAATCGCGAGAAGGTATATGAATAGGGGTTTATCTCTACTCGACCTCATCGAGGAAGGTAATCTCGGCCTTATACATTCCGTTGGGAAATTTGACCCAGACAGAGGGTTCCGTTTCTCAACGTACGCTACATGGTGGATTCGACAAACGATCGAGCGCGGACTGATGAACCAAACACGAACGATTCGCCTACCCATCCATGTCGCAAAGGAATTAAACGTTTACGCCAAAGCACAACGATTACTAGAGCAATCCCTGGATCACGAACCAACG
>CALHMM010000021.1 GCA_938034715.1 Minisyncoccota bacterium | reverse complement strand
CAGGCGTGGTTGGTCCGGATGGAGCAACTCATGCAGGGAGTTTTGATTTTGCATATTTGCGGACTTTGCCAAATATGATTGTGATGGCTCCTGCTGATGAAGATGAATGCTCGCATATGCTTATGACTGCATATCGACATGAGGGACCAGCTGCTGTACGGTATCCTCGTGGAAAAGGGATAGGCGTTGAGGTAGTAAGTAAATCTGATGTCCTGACGATCGGCAAAGGGAAGATTATCCATAAAGGGAAGAAGGTGGCTATTTTAGCGTGGGGTGCGATGGTTTGCGTGTGCGCTGAATTTGCACGCGAACTTGACGTAACACTTGTCAATATGCGTTTTGTAAAGCCATTAGATGAATTGATGCTTAAAAAACTTGCAAAAAATCATGATATTTTTATTACTGTAGAGGATGCGTGTGTTCTGGGGAGTGCTGGCAGTGCTGTTAATGAATTTGTTTGCAACAACCGCCTTGATGTTTTCGTGAAGAATTTTGGATTGCCTGATCGATTTATTGAACATGGCACGCGTGAGGAAGTCCTCACTGAAGCTGGCTTAAACGCAGAGAGTCTGCGTAGGAGCATTGATAAAATTTGCCATCACTAGTGCTTGCTGTATTTGTGGGAAAGTTTTTGCAAAGATGATTCTGTAGCTAGCTTTGTAGTATTGAGTCCTCCGCAGGGTATTTGTGTAAAGTATTGTTTACATTTAGTAAATAGTTATTTATAATAAAAGCAATTATATTATGGAGAAAAAAATTGCTTTTGTTGTTTGTGGATTATTAGTAGGTGCTACCTTTTTTTGGTTTTGGCATGAGTTCGCTCCAAAGTTTTCTGGCGATAAAACACGTACGAAAAATGTTGTGCAAACGTTGGATTTAAGTGTATATGAAACAGCTCTTTTTTCTGGTGGGTGCTTTTGGTGCACAGAGTCAGACTTTGAGAAAACAGATGGGGTTGTAGAGGCTGTTAGTGGTTACACAGGAGGTACAACAGTTGATCCTACATATGAGGAGACAAATACTGGAACGACAGGGCACCGTGAGGCAGTGCAGGTCTATTATGATCCAGAGATTGTAACATATGATCAGCTGCTTAACGTATTTTGGCGACATCACGATCCCACGGATCCTGGAGGTTCGTTTGGTGATCGTGGATCTCAATATGGAAGCGCGGTGTATTATCGTGATGAATCCCAAAAGCGTCTCATTGAAGACTCGATTGTTGAGCACGAGAAGCTTGGCACGCTTTCTGGGCCAATTGTTAGTATTATAGAGCAAGAAAAGACATTTTACGTTGCTGAGGATTATCATCAAAATTATTACATCAATAATCCGTCTCGGTATAAGTTCTATCGGGGCGGATCAGGACGTGATTCATACATAGAAAAAACATGGGGGAATGGTCTTGAGTTGGCGCAGGAGCATGCAGGAGGACAGAAATCAAAAAATAATATGAAGAAAAAAACTACACAAAAGAAATCCAAGAATAAATATTATGTTTCGGGTCGAGATGATATTTTATTCCCAATTAATTACGAGAATTTTACTCGTCCATCTGATGATGAGCTGAGGGATAAGCTAACAGACATACAGTATAAAGTGACTTTAGAAGAAGGGACTGAGCGACCATTTCATAATCCGTATTGGGATAATAAAGCGGATGGTATCTATGTCGACATCATTTCAGGCGAGCCGTTGTATTCATCCACAGATAAATATGACTCTGGTACAGGTTGGCCAAGTTTTTATAAGCCGATTGACTCTGGTGTTGTAACTGAGCATGATGATTATAAGCTTATTCGCAAAAGGACTGAAATTCGTAGTGCCATTGGTGATCATCATATTGGTCATATAATACTGGATGGACCAGATTGGAATAATAACATACGTCATTGTATGAACAGTGCGGCTCTGCGATTTGTGTCCGTAGATGATATGGAGGAGCAAGGGTATGGTGAGTATTTATCGATGTTTGAAGGCGAAGAGTAAATAAAGTTGTGATGGAGGATATATTGAAATACGGTATACTCATTTCCGTTGGAGGGAGTTTACTTGTTCTGGAGATATTTTTTGATGCGGAAGAGCGAGGAGAATCTCGTATCTTTCATATTTCCCGTAATCTTGTCTTTGGACTACTCAGCACAATTGTGGTGAGTCTTTTCTATACGAGCACTCTGTTGTTTGCGGAGAAATTTTCCATGCAGAATAATATACCTGGTTTATTGGGGATACTTCCTTTTGGTGTCATTATTAATTATATTATTATTTTTTTACTTTTTGATTTTGTTTTGTACCTTTGGCATTTGATAAATCATAAAATTCCTTTTCTATGGCGATTTCATCAAGTGCATCACAGTGATGCTGATTTGGATTTTTCAAGCGCTGTCCGTTTCCATGCAGGGGAGTTGCTCATTTCTGTTGTTGTGAAGGCTCTATTTTTGATTTGTACGGGGGCTGGCGTTGTAGTGATCGCTATATTTGATTTGTTGGTAACGATTTTTGCTTTGTATAATCATTCTAATCTTTCGATGGGTCGATTTGATAATATCGCACGATGGTTTGTTGTGACACCAGACATGCATCGGATTCACCATTCCAAGCATCACAGAGAGACTGATTCAAATTATACAACGATTCTTAGTTTTTGGGATAAATTATTTGGAACATATACGAAAAGATCATCTTACAATGATGGGGTGGGTCTTAAGAAGTATGAAAAGCCTATTTCTAGATCATTGATTTCACTAGTGCTTATGCCATTTAGAAACAAAAAATAGCCTGGTAAATGACTATTTTTTGTGTAGAAGGGGAGTCCTATTGGGATGAAGCTATCGCATTAGGAGCTTTTGTTGTTAATTGAATAATGAGGTCTTGAGCAAAGCCAGCGATTAAGAGATCTTTTGCGTCTTGTTCACTTATTCCTCGCATCTGTAGGGTGTTTATATGT
Organism: Minisyncoccota bacterium; assembly: GCA_938034715.1. Taxonomy (GTDB): domain Bacteria; phylum Patescibacteriota; class Minisyncoccia; order Moranbacterales; genus JAHDCW01. The sequence continues at coordinate 2,769 of CALHMM010000021.1, read as the reverse complement.
TCTTGGGAGAGATGTGAGATTGTTGCAGCATGTGTGCATCGTACATCGGCTGGGAGGATCTCTAATTGCGGCTTTGCGCTTACGCGTGCATTTTCAGAGATGATGAGATTACGACTTTCGAGCGCTGCATCGGTCTTGGTAGCTTTTTTATGCAGATGGATCATGCCTTCATAGCTAAATGATGAGGCATCATCAAAGATCCCTTTTATGACGATATGACTTTGCGCTCCTGGAACAGTATGCTTTTGTCTTGTGATGAGTGTGAATTTGTCTTTATTTTTGCCTTTGTATAAGCCAAATACGTACAATTTGGCATCGCTGTGCGCTATTGTAAAAGAGAGATCTGCAGATTTATCTCTAAAATAAAATACATGATCACCAGGTGTTTTGATGACAAAATTCGATTTTTTACCATGCGTTATATCTGTATACGTATTCATTTTTGTGCTGAATTATTCTAGATTTATTCGAGGGAATTCTGGGAGAAGGTTAGCCTATGCTATCTTCCATTTCCATGTTTATGAGTCTGTAGAGTTCAAGAGAGTATTCGAGAGGGATTTCTTTTGTCACCTCATCGATAAAACCGTTGACAATCATCCCTCTTGCTTGCGCTTCGTTTAGTCCACGACTCATTAGTGTGAACAATTTCGCTGCATCGATTTTTTCTACGCTAGCTTCATGTTCTGTCTGCGTGTTTTTTTCGTGTACGTTGATTGTTGGGAAGGTATCTGATTCAGAGATGTCATCTAGAAGTAGAGCATCGCATTGGACGTAACTTTTTGAACCTTTAGCGCCTTTGTTTATGTGCACAAGACCTCTGTAACTACTTGTTCCGCTATTTCTAGCGATTGATTTTGAAATTACTCGTGAAGTAGTATTTGGCGCTAGGTGTAACATTTTCGCACCCGCGTCTTGAACCTGACCTTTCCCTGCCATAGCGATGGAGAGGACTTCTCCTGACGCACCTTCTCCGATGAGGTGCACAGCTGGATATTTCATGGTGATGCCTGAGCCGATATTGCAGTCAATCCATTCAACGCGGGCGCCTTCGTGTGCGATGGCTCTTTTTGTTACGAGGTTGAATATGTTGTTACTCCAGTTTTGTACTGTTGTGTACCTTACTGTTGCATTTTTGAGAGCTACTACTTCAACAACTGCGCTATGAAGTGAATTTGTTGAGTAAATCGGGGCAGTGCAACCTTCCATGTAGTGGACATTTGAACCTTCTTCTGCGATAATCAGCGTGCGTTCAAATTGCCCAAATCGCTCTGTGTTTATACGGAAATAAGCTTGTAGTGGCATGCTGACGGTTACACCTTTTGGCACGTAGACAAACGACCCGCCACTCCACACAGCGCTGTTTAGTGCTGCGAATTTATTGTCGCTTGGTGGAATAACTTTGGAAAAATATTTTTTGACGAGTTTCGGGTATTTCTTTATGGCGGTATCCATATCACAAAAGATTACACCTTGTTTGGTGAGCTCTTTTTGCACACTTTCGTAGACTACTTCACTTTCGTATTGAGCACTTACGCCTGCAAGCCAATTTTTTTCGTGTTCTGGGACCCCTATGCGATCGTATGTTTCCTTAATTTCTGGAGGAAGATCTTCCCAGGACCTTTCTTGGTTTTTGGTTGCTCGCAAAAAATATACGATATCATCAAAGTCAATCACGCTCAAGTCTGCGCCCCATTTAGGCATGTCTTTTTCTTTGAATGTTTCGTAAGATTTGAGGCGAAAGTCTCGCATCCACTTAGCTTCTTTTTTGTAAGCTGAGATCGCAGACACTGTCTCAGTATCAAGGCCTCGATCTGTCTTTACGTCAAAAACTTCTGGCATCGCGAAGCTGTGTTTGTCTGGAGTAAGCTTTTTTGTATCAAGTGTTGGTGTGGCCATTTTATACTTTGAAATTTATAGAGAAGGGCTTATATCTTTTTGACTGTGATGGTCATGGTAGCATAAAACTCGCTTTTTGCACATCGATGTGCGATAATATGATGCATTGTTAACATTGAAAATCAATTTATGGCTAAACCTCAGGATGTTTCAACATGGCCCTATATGTTTAGTGATGATATACGTTTTGTTCAAAAGGCTATTGTCCATCACCCAAAGGGGAAGCGTTTTTTTCTTGCATTGAAGAGATCTGAGGATTCTTTTACGAGGCCAGGTGATTGGGACTTACCTGGGGGGAGTGTGCTTTTTGGAGAACTTCATGAAGCGGCTATTCGTCGTGAAATCACTGAGGAATCAGGTGTAGAAGTTGGAGATCTAAGCTTGGTTGACCTTTATACACGATTAGAGGAGAAAGATGGACTGGAGATTTATAGTATCTACGTGAGCTATAAGACAACGTCTCGGCAGACAGTCGTGACTCTTAGTGAAGAACACACAGAATTTCAGTGGGTTTCTTTGGAAGAGTTTGAAGATTTGTGTGAAGCAGAATACCTGAAAAATATTGCACGTAAAGCGTACGCTCAGGACGTATAGCAGCACTTTTTTCTATATTATATTTTCTCAAATCCTTGCTTTTCAATTTTTTTTGCAAGTTCTGCTGATCCTGTTTTCACTAGCTTGCCTTGTTTAATTACTAAAGTTGTGTCAGGTTTTAGATATTTTAGTATACGGTTATAGTGCGTGATCATGATGATTGATTTGTCCGTGCCTTTTACAAATTTCTTGAGAAATTGGGCAATTGTTTTGAGAGCGTCGACATCTACGCCTGTATCTATTTCATCTAAGAGGATGTATTTGGGGTCGAGGATTGCC
>CALHMM010000020.1 GCA_938034715.1 Minisyncoccota bacterium | reverse complement strand
CTTTTTTGTGGACAATTTGCGTATAATGTGGGGATAAATCACTTTTTCAGCTTCAATATATGTGAAGCTAGTGTTTGACACATTTTTTTATATTTGATAGTATTATCCTTACAGAAAATAATCCACTTTTTATTGGTATAAATCGTCTGTGTCAAGTAGTTCTCGATTGTCAAGGCACGTGCTTTGGAATACTGCTTTTGAACAGGTGGCAACGTATCATAGGGGATGATAGTTACATGTCGACACAATTAAATAATAATTCATAATTCCATTAGGAAAAAATTCTTCATCAAGGCTTAATGCTGCCTACACGATGCGGGAGAGTTCTACTGGAGGTTTTTTATGTCTAAAGATGCTAAGAAGGGTTCTGGTTCTGTTTCCATCACGTCTGATCTCAAGGTAAAGGATACGTTTAGTCCAACGTCATCACTTGCGAAGAGAAAATTTTTTAAAAAGCAATTAGCTGTTTCACTCCCTAACCTCATCGAGGCGCAAACAAAGTCTTATGACTGGTTTTTGGAGAGTGGTATGCAGGAGCTCCTTGAAGAGGTAAATCCTATCGTAGATTTTGTCGGCAAGGAAATGGAGTTAACAATCGATGATTATTTCCTCGACGAAGCAAAACATGACGAAATAACTGCTCGTGAGAAAAATGTTTCTTATGAGGCACCACTTCGTGCTCGCGCAAAACTTACACTTAAGAAAACTGGTGAAGTGCGAGAGCAAGAAATCTACCTCGGTGATTTCCCGCTGATCACTGATCGTGGAACTTTTATCATCAATGGTGTTGAGCGTGTGATTGTTTCGCAACTTACACGTAGTCCTGGCGTATTCTTTTCTATGGAATACCAAAAGGGAAAGAAGCTCTTTGGAGCAAAAATTATCCCTAATCGAGGTGCATGGCTCGAACTTGATGTCGATCGTGACGGTGTGATCTCTGTGAAAATTGATCGAAAACGAAAAATTCCTGTAACGACTCTATTGCGGGCTTTTGGTTTTGAGAAAAACGAAGATATCACCAAGCAGTTTGATGATGTATCAATTTTGGATGTTGATTATATCGCTCAATCACTCGCTAAGGACATTACAAAGACACAAGGAGAAGCGTATCGTGAAGTTTACAAGCGTATTCGTCCAGGTGATCTAGCAACTGAAGAAAATGCAAAGCAGATGATTGAAGGAATGTTTTTTAACTTTGATCGTTATGACTTTGGTGCTGTAGGACGATACCGTCTTAATCAACGTCTGCAAGCTGATCGACCTGATGCTGAGGAGAATCGTATTTTGAATATCGATGACTTTATTTTGATTATCAAGGAGTTGATCCGCATGAGTGACGATGCTCAAGCGGTTGCAGATGATATCGATCATCTCGGAAATCGACGTGTTCGTGGTGTGGGTGAGTTGATTCAGAACAAAATGCGCGTAGGTTTTGCTCGTATGGCTCGTAACATCAAAGATCGCATGAGTACATGTGACGCTGAAACAGTTGTGCCTGGACAGATCATTAATTCACGTCCTGTTGCTGCTGCAATTAAAGAGTTTTTCTCTAGCTCACAGCTTTCGCAGTTTATGGATCAGGTTAATCCTCTTGCTGAGCTCGAGCATAAGAGACGTTTGAGTGCACTTGGACCAGGTGGATTGACACGTGAGCGTGCTGGATTTGAAGTACGAGACGTACATCACTCTCATTATGGACGTATCTGTCCTGTAGAAACACCGGAAGGACCAAATATTGGTTTGGTTGGCCACCTTGCTACCTATGCACGTATCAATACTTTTGGGTTTTTGGAAACACCGTATTTTAAAGTTCATAAGGAAGTAAAAAATTCTGAAAAGGAGCTCGTTGGTCGTATTTTGCAGGAGGGTGTCGCTGGTGTAAAAAAAGGTACAAAGATCGATAAGGATAGTGCAAAGAAAATTGTGAAAGACAGCGCAAAGAAAATTGCTGTTGTGCCATTTATCAGTGATGATATCGAGTATATAAATGCGACTGTAGAAGATCGTCAGACAATTGCTCATGCAGGTACTGAGCTCGATGAGGATCGAAACTTTACGATGCAAATGCTCGATGCACGTGTCCATGGTCATCCAGATATCGTAAATGCAGATGAGATTGATTACATGGATGTGTCACCGAAGCAGTGTATCTCTGTAGCGACTTCACTGATTCCGTTTCTCGAGCATGATGATGCAAACCGTGCACTTATGGGATCAAACATGCAACGCCAGGCTGTGAGCTGTGTAAAGCCTGAGTCACCTATTGTTGGTACGGGTATCGAGGATAAAGCTGCTACCGATTCAGGTCAGGTGGTGACTGCGAGGCAGTCTGGTGTGGTAGTCAGTGTGGATGCAGGACATATCGTTGTAGAAGAAGATGCAGTTGCAGCAACAAAGAAAAAGAAATTTAAACGAGAGTATATCTTGCAGACATTTGCAAAGTCAAATGCCTTTACTTCGATGAATCAAGTTCCACGTGTGGTTGTAGGTCAAAAAGTCGCTAAGGGTGATTTGTTGGCTGATGGAGCTTCGACAGAATATGGTGAGCTTGCTCTTGGTCAAAATATGGTTGTGGCTTTTGTGCCATGGGAAGGGTACAACTTTGAGGATGCGATTATTGTCTCAGAGCGTGTACTCCATGCTGATCGATATACTTCTATTCATATCGAAGACTTTACGATTGATGTCCGTGATACAAAGCTCGGACCAGAGGTTGTTACTCGTGATATCCCAAACATTGGTGAAGACAGACTTAAGAACTTGGACGAATCAGGTATCATCCGCATCGGTGCAGAGGTCAGCTCTGGTGATATCTTTGTAGGAAAGATTACACCAAAAGGTGAGGGTGATCTTACGCCAGAAGAGCGATTGCTTCGAGCGATTTTTGGTGAGAAGTCTCGTGATGTGAAAGACTCATCACTATACTTGCCGCATGGTGAGCATGGTAAAGTAGTCGACATCAAAATTTTTACACGCGAACAGGGAGACCGCCTGCCAACGAGCGTATCACGACAGATTCAGGTGAGTGTAGCGCAGTTACGTAAAATTGCTGTTGGAGATAAGCTTGCTGGGCGACACGGTAATAAAGGTGTTATCTCACGTATTGCACCTGCTGAAGATATGCCATATCTACCAGATGGAACGCCAGTCGACGTTATATTGAATCCACTTGGTGTAGCGTCTCGTATGAATATCGGACAAATTCTTGAAACCCACCTTGGATGGGCAGGTCTAGTACATGGCTATAAGGCTGCTACACCGCCACTTGATGGTGTGAGTGAGCATGATATTAAGAAAGAGCTCAAATCAGCTGGCCTGCCTGAGAGTGGGAAGATTCGATTGGTTGATGGAAAGACTGGACAACTGTTTGATAATGAATCTACGGTAGGTGTGATGTACATTCTTAAGTTGAACCATTTGGTTGATGACAAACTTCATATGCGATCGATTGGTCCGTACTCACTGATTACGCAACAGCCACTTGGTGGTAAGGCACAGTTTGGAGGACAGCGATTTGGAGAGATGGAAGTATGGGCACTTGAAGGATACGGAGCTGCACACATCTTGCAAGAGATGCTTACGATCAAATCTGACGATGTGTTGGGACGTGCAAAGGCGTACGAAAGTATCATCAAAGGTGAAGACATCAAGAGTCCAAATATCCCAGCTTCATTCCACGTACTTGTTAACGAGTTGAAAGGTCTTGGATTGGACGTCGAACTAACGAGTAAGGCGCCAAGCAGTGAGGATGATGAGCAGGATGAGCGCTCTGATCAAAAAGAAGTTGTGCTAGACGCAGAGGTAAGCGAAACAAGCGAAAGCAAATAATTAATCACTTAACCTGAAAGATTTTTTGTAGGAGGTCATATCTTGCAAAAAAATTCTTCACAAAAATATGTTTAACGAAAATGAAACATCGACAAAGGTCAGTGATTTTGAGAGCGTTCGCCTGCTCGTTGCTAGTCCTGAGGCAATGCTTGAATGGAGTAGTGGAGAAATCACTAAACCTGAGACGATCAACTATCGTACACAACGATATGAAATGGATGGGCTTTTTTGCGAGCGCATCTTTGGACCAAGTAAGGACTGGGAGTGTTACTGTGGAAAGTACAAACGTATTCGCTATAAGGGTATCACTTGTGATAAATGTGGTGTAGAGGTGACACGTTCAATCGTTCGTCGTGAGAACATGGGGCATATTCAGTTGGCAGTTCCTGTTTCACACATTTGGTTTTTGCGTGGTGTGCCGAGTAAGATTGGTTTGGCTCTCGGGCTTTCACCACAGGCATTGGAAAAGGTTGTCTACTTTTCTTCATACATCATCACGCATGTGGATGATGATGCACGTGAAGCAGCACAAAAAGATTTGGAGAGTGAGTTTAAGGCAAAGCAAAAAGAACTCACTGATGCGAATGATGAAGAAACACTTGAAGAGCTCAAAAAGCAATTTAAAGCTGCAAAAGATGACCTTAAGAGCATGAAGATGTACCAGGTTCTTTCTGAGATTGAATACTTCAATCTTTCTACGAAGTTTGGGCAAGTTTTCAGTGCTGGCATTGGTGCAGAGGCAATCAAAAATCTTCTTGAGGAACTTGACGTTGATGCAACTCTGGCACAGCTTCGCAAAGACTTGGATGAAATTGAGACGCTCGAGCGAAAGAAAATTATTAAGAGACTTAAGTTCTATCAAGGAATCAAAAATGCAGACATCAAATTGCATTGGATGTTGCCTACAGTGATTCCGGTCATTCCGCCAGATCTCCGACCGATGGTTGCGCTTGATGGTGGGCGATTTGCGACGTCTGATCTGAATGACCTTTACCGAAGGATCATTAACCGAAACAATCGATTGAAGAAGCTTGTGTCACTCAACGCACCTGAGGTGATCACGCGTAATGAGAAGCGTATGTTGCAAGAGGCTGTTGATGCACTCTTTGATAACTCGGCGCGGCGTGGACAGGCGAGTGTTGCAGCTTCTACTGGTCAGCGTCGGGCACTTCGCTCTCTTGCTGATTCACTGAAGGGAAAGCAAGGACGATTTCGTCAGAACCTCCTTGGAAAGCGTGTAGACTACTCCGGTCGTTCAGTTATTGTGATTGGTCCGCAATTGAAGCTCCATCAAGCAGGTATCCCGAAGAAAATGGGACTCGAGCTTTTTAAGCCATTTATTATCAATAAGCTGATCGAGCGTGAGTACGCTCACAATGTGCGTACAGCTGGACGAATGGTCGATGGTGAGGCTGAGGAAGCGTATGAGATTTTGGATGACATTATCCCACATCACTACATCATGCTTAACCGAGCACCGACCCTTCACCGATTGAGTATCCAAGCTTTTCAGCCAGTGCTTATCGAGGGAAAAGCAATTCAACTTCACCCGATGGTTTGTGCTGCGTTTAATGCTGACTTTGATGGTGATCAGATGGCCGTGCATGTTCCTCTCACAAAAGAAGCGCGTGCGGAGTGTGCAAATCTTTTGTTATCGAGCAAGAACTTGCTAAAGCCTGCTAGCGGTGAACCAATTACGACGCCTACACTTGATTTGGTATTGGGAATTTATTACCTGACGCACATCAAGCCAAAAGCCAAGGGTGAAGGAAAAATATTTGCAGATACAGAAGAGGCAATTCTTGCTTATCAAAATGGTTATGTTGATATCAATGCTGCTGTGAAGCTCGCATGGGATGGCGGCATCCTCGATACATCTGTCGGTAGGGCGATCTTTAATGATTCTTTACCAAAAGAGATGCGCTATATCAATGAAGAGATGACAAAGGGTGTCTTGAAAACTGTAGTAGCGCGGATGATCGAAGAAGTTGGTGAGGATGAGACTGCTCTTTTTACTGACCGTATTAAGACGCTCGCTTTTGCATCTGTTACGCGGTCTGGAATTAGTTGGGGGATGGATGATTTGACTGTTCCTGAATCTAAGCAAGCGACACTTGAACAAGCTGAAGAGCAGGTAAAGGAAGTAAAGGAGCAATTTACAATGGGTCTTTTGACTGATGAAGAGCGACGTAACCGTAGTATTGAAATCTGGAACAAAGCAAAAGATGATATTACTGAAGCCGTTCGATCGGGTCTCGATAAAGAAGGCCCAGTGTACTCAATGGTGTACTCAAAGGCTCGTGGTAGTGAGAGCGTTGTGGTGCAGATGACAGGTATGAAAGGTTTGATGGCAGGTGCGACAGGTGAGACGATTGAGTTGCCTGTACGAAGTTCTTACAAGGAAGGCTTGAATGTTTTGGAGTACTTTATCTCAACGCATGGTGCTCGAAAAGGTATGGCTGATACAGCGCTGCGAACAGCTTCTGCTGGCTACTTGACCCGACGACTTGTGGATGTATCGCAAGATGTTATTGTTATCGAGAAGGACTGTAAAGAGAGGGAAGGTGCATTTGTTTACCGTAGTGACAGTGATCGCATCGGAACTGATTTCCGCGCTCGTGTGGAAGGACGATTTGCAGCGGTAGAAATAAAAGATGTAAAGAAAGTTCTTGCGAAAAAAGGAGAGTTGATCGATAAGAAGATTGCTATCGCTATCGAAGAGTCCAATATTTCTGAGGTAGCTATCCGTACGATTGTGACATGTAAAACACGTCGTGGTGTCTGTCAAACATGTTATGGCATGGACCTTGGTCGTGGACGACTTGTTACGATCGGACAGGCAGTCGGTGTGATCGCAGCGCAAGCTATCGGTGAGCCAGGAACACAGCTAACGATGCGTACTTTCCATATTGGAGGTGTCGCTGGAAGTGACATTACACAGGGACTTCCGCGAGTAGAAGAGCTTTTTGAAGCTCGCGCTCCAAAGGGTGAAAGTATTATCTGTGACACCGACGGAAAGGTCGTGGAAGTACATGAAGATGGTGGGAAGATCATTACTGTGAAAGTTGAGAGCACTGACGCTAAAAAGGTCGTGACGGAGTATCATGTACCTGCTGGTACAACACTCAAAGTTGCAAATGGTGATCTCGTTGCAAAAGGTTCAATGCTTAATGAAGGTCATATCGACCTCAAGAAGCTTCATGCAGTCATGGGTAAGGATTCAGTGCATCGCTATATCGTCAGTGAGATCCAGGATATTTACGCTTCACAGGGTGAGCATGTGAATGATAAGCATGTTGAAGCAATTATTCGACAGATGTTCTCACGTGTTCGTATTACTGATTCAGGTGATACAATGCTTTTACCAGGAGATTTGGTTGAGCGTGATGCTTATGAAGAGGCAAATGACAAGGCTAAAGCAGATGGTCAGAAGCTTGCAGAAGGTGAGCAACTTATTCTTGGCATTACAAAAGTGGCTCTCTCTACTGACTCATTCTTGAGCGCCGCTTCATTTCAAGAGACTGCGCGCGTTTTGATCGATGCAGCTGTGACAGGTAAAGAAGATCGCTTGCGCGGACTTAAAGAAAACGTAATCATAGGACGACTTATTCCTGCGGGATCTGGATTTCGATCTCAGGAGAAATAGTTTTAATTTGATGCGGACATAAAGACCAGGGTTTTGACTCTGGTTTTTTTGTGGTACGCTTTTTATTTGCATCATCTACTGTCTATATTGTATCTGTGATATCATGATATTGTTATATGCCAAAATAAAAATTCATGTTGAAGTCATTGCGATTGAGTGGGTATGGTTTTATTTTTCTTTTTAGTATACTCTTTTTATTTCCATTGCAGACTCAGGCTGCAGACGTGATTAGTGGTGTGGTTTACTCTGATAAAGGTGTTAGCGCTGTTACTACTGGGGACAAGACTGTAGCAATTTTGGTTAATGGCGCATTGGCTGGCAGTGATGTGACTGATGCAAATGGTGTTTATAGTATCGATACAGGCGTGACGATTGTGGAGGGCGATGTGATCACTGCATTTGTTTCTGGTGCAGTGAACTCTCATGGCGTTAATGTTACATTGGCAGATGGATCCCTTTCTGATTTGGATATTTACTATGATTACATCATTGCTCGTCATGAAGGATCTGATCCGATCACACGTGCAGACCTGGAGGTGGGGAATAACGGAAATCCTGATATCGCCGTACTTTACGACGATGATAGTGTTGTTTTTAATCTCAATAATGCAGTGCAGTTTTTTGTTCCTTCTGGCAATACAATGCAGATGGGCTCACCAACAGATTCTACTGGATCTCTCGACATCGAAGGAGTCCTCGACCTTGGAATATGGGACGTTATGATTGAGGGAGATTTGGTTGGTAATGGGACGGTGGATTATGATCAAGCGGGTAATTCAGAAATTATTTTTGATGGATCTGGTGTATCAACTATTGATTTTAGTGGTGCCTTGCCACGTATCGTTGTTGAAGGCGGTGGAACACTTAATCTTAATGCGTCACTCGATGTAAATAATGGCATTCTTGTTTCAAGTGGATCGACGTTGGATGCAGGGGTCCATGCCATTGATCTAGAAGGCAGCATAGACGTTACTAGTGGATCTACTTTTACCGCGCCGAGTTCGACTTTGACGGTCGCTGGTAATCTCAATATAAAGGGCGTTTTTTTCCACAATAGTGGAGAGATCATTCTCGATAGTGGTAGTGACCAAGATGTGTTTGGTGCGAATATGTACTTTGATTTTACGATTGCAGACTCAGGAGCTCGTATAATCGGGTTTGAGGAGGATCAAACACAAGTTGTTGGGGGTACATTTTCTGCAGATCTTGGAGATTTGAATGTGGGCTCGATGCGAACGATAAATTCTAGCGGTGCCGTACTGGGTGATGGTTCATTGCATACGTTAAATGTGTCAGGTAGTATCGGTCAAATTGCATATCTAGATATTCGTGACAGTGTGTTGCAGATTAGTGGCAGTGTGGTTTCTCCAGCTCAAAACATCGCTACATCAATAAATCGTGGAAATACTCTAGGATGGTTTGATCTTTCCTTGATTGGCGTGGTGGATGGTGTAGAGTCTGGTTTGGACGCGGCATTTGATGTTGTTGCAAGTGTGCCAAATAATACTGGCTCGGATGTTGTCGTTGATTACATCTTTAGTGGTGGAACTGCTAACCCTGGTGTTAACAATGATTATGATGACTCAACGACTAGTGTCATTATTCCAGACGGTCAAAGCAGTGCTCGGATTATTGTGCCTATTTCTACTGATACGAATGATGGTGAAGGATTGGAGACGATTGAGATCACACTTGTTTCTGCCTCTGGCGATTATGATGTTGTCACAACACCTGCTTCGCGCACAATCATGAGTACATTAATTCCAGAATTCTATCTCAGTGAGAATGCTTTGGAGATACCAGAGGGAAGTCAAGGAGCTTTTGATATCTCATTGAATCGAGCGCCGTTTGGTACTGTGACACTTGTTGCTGGCTCTAGTAGTATAGCTGAGGCTACTGTGAGTCCTTCAGTTGTAACTTTTGATGCGTCAAATTGGGATGTACCGCAGACTGTTACGGTAAATAGTGTGGATGATGACGTCGATCGTGATGGAGATAGTTCTAGCATTTTGGTAAATATTAGCGCGACACCTGTCGATCGTGGGTTCAATGATTTGGCTAGTCAGTCGATTGAGGTGACCTTTGAAGATAATGATGAGTCCACAGTTACAAATGAGAATACTATCGAAATCTACCGTTTTTATAGCGCTCTTTATCGCGGACATTTTTATACGATCTCGGTAGCGGAGCGTGATAGTCTCATCGCTAATGATCCAAATTGGGTTTATGAGGGGGTTTTTGCAAATGCTGCTAGCGCTGATCAAGTTGATACGTCACCTGTTTATCGTTTCTGGAGTTCAAATTATAGACATCATTTTTTTACGATCTCGGTAGCGGAGCGTGATAGTCTCATCGCCAATGATCCAAATTGGGTGTATGAGGGTGAAGCATACAACGCGTACGAGGTTGAAAACTCTTTGACAACTCCTGTTTTTCGGTTTTGGAGTCCAGTTTATTTGGGGCATTTTTATACGATATCGGAAGCTGAACGAGATGCTTTGATTTCTGGTGATCCAAATTGGTCGTACGAGGGACTTGCTTGGCATGTGCCACAATAGCAGTAGATGCGTACATCGACTTTATGGTCTTTGATATCTGTGACTGCGGTTATACACAGTGAAATGTTCAGAGAGTAGTGTATAATATATTTATGTTGTATTTTGGATGTTGGTGTCGCAATTTTTTTGTTGATAGCAATGTTCTGATTAGATCATCTTTCCTTTGTTTGACCTGTATGAGGTGATGATCCTGCACTTACGTGAACCAAAGTCTATAAATATAAAAATGCAAAAAAAATATTATCAGTACAAAAAATATTTCCAGGGAGCGTCTTTTGTAGTTATCGTATTTTTTGTTGCAGTTGGTGTGAATTATGTGCGCGCTTTTGTAGAGCCTACTGTTACAGCTCCAGGCGGAAACGTTGTTGCGCCGATTACAGCAGGATCACCTGGTCAAACAAAGGAAGGGTCTTTGATTGTTAATACTGATGGAACAGCAGTGGAAGGCCTCGTCGTTGATAAGGGTGAATTTGAAGTGCGAGATGGGGAGAGTAGTTTTTCAAATGGAACATATAGTGATCCAGATAGCGCTAATGATTACGATGCGAAATTTGGTGGATCTAACCGTGGTATCGCTGTGCGAGGGATTAGCTACTTGCTAGATGCACTAGGGATCGGTGATGATACACCTGATGCAGA
>CALHMM010000019.1 GCA_938034715.1 Minisyncoccota bacterium | reverse complement strand
GCAGCACTTGTGCGTAGATTGCCTCATCTCCTTCAAGTGATCCAGGCACAAACCAAAAAATCGCACAGATCCAATAAAGGGAAAGAGCCATGATCCCCCAGTGGTACTGCATAAACGATCTGATCATGTGTTTTATTTACCGCTGACTTGATTGTATGACTTCTCCCACTGCGCTACCGGCGTCTTGCCGTCAGCAAGGATTGTCGTCTCATACCATAGCCAGAGAAAATCTTTACCATACTGACTAGCGCCTGACTTTACGAGATCAAAGTACTCTTTGATCGGCGTGATATCATCTCGGATGACTTGCGCGGACTCCCTTGTGCCCTCATGATTGCTCGCGAGAAATGTATAGCAATTTGAGAGCTGGGTTTCGTCCGCATCGATAGCGGCACCATTACACCAAGGATATGCGATGCACGGCACAAGGTCATATCCCCGCTCTCTTTCGCACATTGCACCAATTTCTTCTAATGGTAGCTGAAACGTGAATCCATTTACTACATCATCAAATTTACCTGTAGAAGTTAGGTTGAGCATCCCCCTTTCTTTTTTGTTGATCGGAGTGGTGTAGCGATCACTGTTTGACACATCGACATCCCTGTTGAAAATTCTCTTGTATCCGAAAGTTATAGCGGGTATGCGTGATTCATAGGTACTGTGACCGATCGTGCGTAAAGCAGAATCTCTATTGAGCAAACTGCCATAGGTGAAAAGTGTAATGTATTTTTGATGTGCAAAATGGTCTTTGGCGCTCTTGCCAAAGGGGTGGTGAAATGTTTGTTGATTTTTCAGAAGTTCTCCTACTTTTGGATGTAATGACTGCAAAGATTTGAATTGATTATCTAAGTATTTTTTCATTTGTAGATATAAATGTGAGTTGCTACTGAGCTTCGTCTAGTTGTAATAACTTGAGTCCAATTTTTTCATCTAACTCCCTCACTATACTTCCGTCAAACTTTGTAAGTATTACTTCCACTGTCACACCCACAACCATTTCCTGTACGTGACCGCCAAACATCTGCAGTTTCTGGTCTGCAATACTTGCGTGGATGTGAAGAAATGGCGCCTCATCTACGAGAGCGATGTTCCCCGTGAGAGACACAAGTTCGTAGATTACCTGATCAAACTGTGTGAAATGGTATTTCTTTTGCGCAAGGTCATAGTATCCGATTGTTGCAGCTGAGACTGCACCGATACCTTCTAATGTTCCATTTCTAATGTCTTTCTCTACACAAAATTTAGTGAGTACCTCCAAAACTTTCTCACCTGCGAAAAGCCTAATAACATAACCATTGGTTATTTTTTTGTATTTCATACTCCTTTATTTCACTCTCTCAAATAATATCTCTTTTTTACGGGTTTCTAGCTGAGTGAATATTTTTTCGCTTGTCTCAGGGAGAAATGGCGTGAGGAGGGTTGCTAGAATATGGAGGTCCTGGAGAAATCTCTCTATGAGCTCTGTGAATTCTACCTGTGAGAGTTTATCTTCCTTTTTCTTAAGTGTCCATGGTTTTTTTTCTTCCATGAGTTTGTTGGCTCTGTCGACGATTTTCCATATTTTCTCTAGTGCAGCAGGAACGTTAAACTCGTCCATATCTTTAGCGAGAGCTCTTTTGTCGATTGTTGGCACTTCGTATTGGATATCTCCTGCAAGCGTGATAATTCTTGAAGTGAGATTACCCAGTCCATTTGCGAGATCTGCGTTATATAGAGCATCTGTTCTCTCATAACTCAAGTCACCGTCTTTGGTATAGGGCATTGATGTGAGGAGGACGTAACGCGCACCATCAGTCCCATATCTCTTCACTAAATCCTCTGGCGGCAATACATTCCCCAGGCTTTTACTCATTTTTTTACCTTCAACTGTGAAATACTCATGAGCGTAGACCTTGTTTGGTATTGGCAGCCTAGCGCTGAGAAGCATTGCTGGCCAATAGATCGCGTGAAACCGCAAGATACCCTTGCCAATTACGTGGACGCGTTCGGCATGATTCCAGTATTTCGTGTAGAGCTCACTTTCACTTTCACCGTAATCCAGAGCTGTTATATAGTTCGCAAGGGCATCCACCCAGACATACATCATCTGGGTATCATCGCCTGGCACGGACACGCCCCAGTTTTTTGCACGCTCGTTTGAACGTGAAATAGAGAAATCCTCAAGTCCCCCCTTTATAAAGCTCACTACTTCGTTTTTGCGGAACTCTGGGTAAATCTTTAATGTATCTGACTCGATCAGATCAAGTAGCATGTCACTGTATCTGCTGAGACGAAAAAACCAGTTTTCTTCGTGGATCTCTTTTGGTGGTTTGGCGTGCTCAGGACAATCTCCATTTTCTTCTAAGTCTTTATCTTGCTTGAATTCTTCGCAGCCATCACAGTAGAGTCCCGTGTAATCTTTTTTATAGAGATCATCTGGATTTATGGTCTGCCAGAATTTTTTTGCTCCGTCGAAATGTCTTTTTTGGGTTGTTCTGATAAAATCATCGGTTGAGAGGTTGAGAAGTGAACGCAAGTTCTCAAAAATTGCTGCATTTGTGTCGACGAGCTCCTGTGTCGTTATTCCTTGTTTTTGGGCTGCTTGGACGTTTTTTATACTATTCTCATCTGATCCTGTGAGATATCGTACCTCTGTTCCACATGATCTCTGGAAACGTGCAAAACAGTCCGTCTGTACCTTTTCAAATCCATGTCCTACGTGTGGCGCACCATTTACATAGTCAATTGCTGTTGTGATATAAAAGGGTTTTTCGTTACTCGTGTTTTTTGCATTCATTATGATCGTGTTTTATATAATTTTTATCGTACCATGGTCGTTTTTGCTTTGCAATATTTCTACCTTGCATTTTATTCCACATTACCGAGGATTACTGGGGCATTGACAAAAATTACCTGAGATAGTATATTTCCCGGTTATTCATTTATAAACATTTATGACACTAGCTATCGTTATCTCGCTTTTTTTTGCCGCTGTTTGCGCTGTGGCATTGAGTATCCTGCTCTACAAGGATCATGAAAAAGCAATGTACAAAGCCATGAAAGAACATGATCAGAAATGTGATTTTCGCTATAGCTTTGGAAACTTACCAGATAACAAAGAAAATCATACAATGCACAGTTCGCCACGCAAGGCTCCACGAAGAGTTTATAGTAACAGCAACGTAGACTCTCTGTTTTTCTATGTTGGACGGTAGTTCCTGCCACGCATGGTCTTATGGCTGCACGAGTATTACAAACTCCCCTTTTACCTTTGAGGGATTGGTGTGAAAGTATTCTAGTACTTCACTCACCGATCCCCTTTTTGTTTGTTCGAATATCTTTGTTAACTCACGTCCAACGATGATTTCTCTGTCTGGCGCAATGCTTGATAGTAATTCCAAGTTTTTTACAATCCGGTGTACGCTTTCATAATAGATGACCGGCCCAGTAGAATCGACTATATACTTGAAGAAAGTCTGTCGTCCTTTCTTGTGTGGCGGGTAAGCCATAAAACAAAATGTCTGTGTATTTATACCTGCGATCGACAAAAGTGCTGTGAGTGCACTTGGTCCTGGAATTGGTATGACTGAAATGCCTTTTTCTACAGCGGCTGCGACAAGGGCATTTCCAGGGTCACTCACCCCAGGCGTTCCAGCGTCGCTTATATAAGCCACAGATTCCCCACTAAGCATCTTACTTACTAGAGATTCGATTGCCTTTTCTGTTGAATGGTGATGAAGAGCAATTCTTGGCTTTGTGATCTTATAGTGTGCGAGGAGTTTCCCCGAAACTCGGGTATCTTCACAGGCAATCGTATCGACTTCCTGTAGTGTCTGGATTGCTCTATAAGTAATGTCACCAAGGTTACCGATAGGAGTAGCGATGATATAGAGAGTGCCTTGTTTCATAGTGGCAAATAATTAGTGTAATTGGCTTCAAGTCTAGACAATTTTTTTCTCAATAACATCTTTGATAAATACTCCTAGAGCACCGGCAAGAGGTACCGCAAGAAGAATTCCGATCATTCCGCCAATTTTCGCCCCCACTAAAAGTGCGAGGATGATTAATACGGGATTTAGTCCAATTGCTTTGTTCATAATTTTTGGGATGAGAACTTGGTTTTCAACGATGTTGATGGCTAGATAGGATGCCGCCACTAGAGCTGCTGTGAATGGACTGATTGAAAAGGCGATTACAATAGCAGGGATAGACGCCACAATAGGTCCGAAATATGGGATGATCTCAAGTAACCCGCCAAAAAGTGCTAGCAGACCTGCAAATGGCACGCCTAGTACCGATAGGGCGATAAAGTACAGCACGCCAACAAAAACCATCGTCACTAATTGTCCTGCCATCCATCTACCAAAACTATCCTGAATTCTCTCGCTGAGTGAGATGATGTACTTGTGGTGTTGTTGCGGTGTAATGAGCAAGAGGGATTTCTTAAGTCCATCCTCTTGTACCGACATATAAAATGACATGGATACTGCCGCAAAAAATGCAATAAAGGCAATAATAATATCCGCAGTTGTCGAAAGAAGATTGTCAAACGACCCTGTGAAAACTTGTCGCACTTCTTGTGCGGAGAACAGTTGGGCGAAAATCTGGTTTGATCCAAATTTTGGCGCTATTTCCTCAATAAATTTTTCGAATTGACTAGAGATTGTTGGAAATATCACCACAGCAAGAAGTGCAATGATCACAAACAAGAGGATGTAGACAATTGAAACTGTGGCTGTACGCGGGAAACCAGAAATACGCATCATCTTGACGATAATTGGGTGTAGTGATGCGGTGAGGATTATCGCGACAAGGAATAGAGCGATGACATCACGAATAACATACAAAAACCAAATACCAGCTACAACTGCTAGCACACGCAGGATGATGTTGGTTGAAATGTCGACCTTTTGTTCCATTTGTCTATCTTATCATATCTACATTTACTCCATTCTTTTTTTGCGATTGCAAACACTGTACGGAATAGACTTCTTGCGCTATTACAAATCCTTTGTTCTACTTTTTTTAGAAATGTGTTGCGTCTTTTAGTTTGTCGACGTTATCCTTATGTGGACCAACAACTGCTAGGTTTAGTCCTTCATTCACAAAAATCTGCGCAGCAACCCGCTTTATGTCAGCCCGAGATACTTTTTTGATTTGTTTGAGAGCTTCATAGGGGAGAATCACATTGCCACGCATGACTTCCTGCTCTGCAAAGTGCTCAGCGATATCATCAGATGTCTCATAGCCAAAAGCTATTCTTCCTGAAAATCCTGATTTTGCACGTTTAATTTCTTCTGGAGTAACTCCGTTCTTGGCAATTTTTCTCATCTCCTTTAGAATGATCGCAATTGTCTTTTCAAGGTTTCCATGCTCTACACCTGCATGAGCGATGAGAGACCCCGTTTCATTTGCGAGATCCATTGATGTGCCGATACTGTACGCAAGACCTCTCTTTTCACGTACTTCACTAAACAATCGACTACTCATTCCACCGCCAAGAATATTTGCCAAGACATAAAGTACGTAACGATCTTTCTGTATATACCCTTTGGTTCGCACGCCGAGCATCATGTGCGTTTGGTCTGTTTTTTTATCTTTTACAGAAACGGCTGGACTATCCTGCTTTCCTTCAAACTTCTCGAATGTAATTTGCTCTCCTGTGGTTAGCCTTGCAAAATCTTTTCGTACTTTTTCAAGTGCCTTTTTTTGTGGAAAGTTTCCTGCTATGCAGATTACCGTATTATGTGCTCCATAACATCTTTGCAGATAGTTTTTGAAATCAGATCTTTTGAAGGAGGTGATATTTTCCTGAGGTCCAAGAAT
>CALHMM010000018.1 GCA_938034715.1 Minisyncoccota bacterium | reverse complement strand
TTATCATTTT
Organism: Minisyncoccota bacterium; assembly: GCA_938034715.1. Taxonomy (GTDB): domain Bacteria; phylum Patescibacteriota; class Minisyncoccia; order Moranbacterales; genus JAHDCW01. The sequence goes on along the minus strand of CALHMM010000018.1, from coordinate 4,283 downwards.
TTGTTGTAGCATCAGCTGCGGTCATTTTTGCAGTTTGTTTTCCTGCGACGGTTTCTGCGCACTTTCCCGACAATGGACATGCATCGGCCGCACATGAAGGTGTTGCGCTGCATACACATGGCCCTACTGGGAATGCAATACTGGATGAAGTCCCTGATGATGGAAGTGCAATTGATGGGGATGATACAGAGACTGCAGAAAATGATGATGGTACGGTTATTAATGATGATGAAGATACTGAGGTAGCAGCTGTTCCTACGGCGATCGCTTTTAAAAACCCAATTGCATTTAACGATGTGGACGGACTTCTTAGTAGGGTTTTGGTTACCATTCAGAGTATCGTGGCGGTTCTGGCGATATTGTTTATCGTCATCGGAGCAATCATCTATATCACTTCTGGTGGTAATCAGCAGCGAACGGAACTTGCTAAAAATGCCATCTTTGCGGCGCTGATTGGACTGGCTCTTGCGCTTGCTGCACCAAGTTTTCTCAAAGAGATTTACACTGCTATCGGTGGTAATCCTACTGATGAGATCACAGGCGCCCGATCGCTTACTGAGATTGCTTTGAATATTACGAGATTCCTTCTTTCAATTGTTGGTGTATTATCGATTGTGATGCTTGTGTCTGGTGGCATCATCTATATCCTCAGTGCAGGGGATCAGACACGGACAGATACAGCCAAACGGACGATTATGTACGCGATTATTGGTCTAGTGGTGGCACTTGTTTCTCTTGTTATCGTAGGTCAGGTCGTGGGGGTTATCGGTAGCTAGTATGGAGAGTTGATTTGATTTTTTTTAAAAAAAGAGAGCCCCGAGCGCTACTGCGCAAGGGGCTCTATTTGTGGTATTTTCCACGTTACTTCATGGGGCGTTTAAGCTGTGTGAGCTTATGTTTATCCCTGCACCGAATCCGTTGCTCTGGTTTCCGGTATAGAATTTAAACAGTATGCTACCAGCTTCTACTAACCCGATCTGCTCTTTGACCTCATCGGATGTGACTGTTCCGTTACTTTTTGGAAGGATTCCTTTGAAAGATGTCCCACCGTCAGTACTGAACATCAGTGCTCCGTAGCAAGGTTTTTTGCCTCTGTATGGAGGCAGTTGAGCCAAGGATTTTCCGCGTGGATGCACATCGCAGTTTCCTGCTGGACTGAACACCATTGGATCAGCGCCTTTTTTTACTCTGTCTAGATACTGTCCAGTAACCTGGACAAAGCATCCTGATACGCTACAAGAAAGTGACTTTGTAGCATTTTCCTTTGTCGAGATGAACTGCTCAATGCTCCCCAGTGCTGTACTCTGGTTCGGATGAGCGGGTAGTGCAGCGAGCTTTAAGTCCTGACTTTTTTTGCCGTAGAACTTTACTGCATTGGCAGTTATGTCTGCGTGCAGCGGCGCTGTCAGTGCTGTTGCAAGGATCAGTAGTGGTCCTAGGATCCATCTCTTATTGAGTAGCAACAGAAAACCCCAGAACAGGAGTAAAAATATCACGATTGCTGAGAACAGCGATGGAATTACTTCTATACCTGCTGATATTTTCCCTGGTAGGGTGCTGTAGTTTAGGCCACTTATAAATGCTTGAGTTGCAAAAAATGCCGCTACTGCAAGTATTATGGCCACTACAACTGACGCTCTTTTGGACATGCCTTTCATGTTTTTTCTCCTGCTTTCAATTTGAATGGATTTCCTGCAATTACCCACAATACTACGAGGGCAACTAAAGTAGCTTGCCAGTGTGTCCACAAGTAACCAAAGATTCCTGTGATCGTTTCTTGGAAATTTACTTTCTGGAGATCTGTCATGGCGTACTGTGCTACCAGCACAGGCATCATCATAAAAAAGATGATTCCTGAGTACCACATGTAGAAGGTATCTTTGATCTCAAATTTCTTTGCCCATGCAGCAATCCCTAGGAGTAAACCTAGAAATGCGAGTGACAATATCACAGGAGCTCTAAATCCGAAGATAAAGTCTACAATATGGATCGTTGCTACAACCATGACGGTTGGGACTGCGATACTTCGTGCGGTTTTGTGTAGAGCGTTAGAAGATTTTTCTATTGCGTCTACGCCACTGATTTCTGGTAATACTAGTCCAGCTATACCAGCAGCTACCACGAGCCATGTCAATGAATACACAATGACATAAGGTATTACTGCAGCCCCCAAAAGACTTAGGGCAACCAAGTGTGTGCTAGCGAAATAGCTTACACATATGTAGAACACTAAGTACATTGCTGTAGCAAAGGTTACTGCAATCAGTGAATAGAACCATGTAAACACGATTGAATCAGTGCTTGCAACATGTTTCAATAACACTGTAAAGCGATCTGCATCGTTCATGTTATTCTCCTAATTTGATTTTGAATTGATTTGGTGCATTTTTTGATTGATTCACCCAGAGGTGCAAAGGTGCTTTCCCATATGCTGTCTTCGTAGCGCATGATTGCCCTTAGACCTGACTTAATCGATGAACCAAACAATCTCATAGTAAGTAGTGCTGCACAAAGTGCAAAGATCATACTTACTGCTAGGTAGTTGCCAAACATTATGTCTAGAAATCCAATCTCTGATCCGTTTCGTGTAAGAATAGTCACTTTTTCTAAGCAGACCATGATAAACCCGAGAAGGAACAGGCAAAAGAATCCAATCATAAAGAATGAATTTAAGCGATTTTTCTGCTTTTTGAAATGTGTGGCAAGTATTTTCTCAAATGCTGCTACTTCCTCGGAGCTTTGTGGTCCTTCATAAGGGTCCATATATCCGCTGCGTTTGAATTCATTTCTTACTACTTCAATACCTCGCCCTTCGTCGTACTTCTCAACCATGTCGATCATTGTGATGATGGCGATGTTGTTCGCATCATCATTTTTGTCTTTCATGCTTGACTTTGAGCTGTTGTACTCTTTCATGAAGTACCCGATGAGCTTCAGTCTGCGATAGTATGCAGTAGCTATCTCTGGGAGCGTTTTGGCTTCATTGGCACCTGTCAGTTCGTCAAACATCTTGTAGAAGTTTGAGACGAACCCTTCACCGTCGTAGCCGTTATCTATTTCTGCTGTGACTTTTTTTGCAGTCCGGACTATAAAGTCCAGATTTCCGGAGGTTGGTGGGCCTTCACCGTCTTTTGACGCGTGTAGTCCATAATAGAGGATTAGCTCACCAATGTTCTCTTTTACTGTTGCTGAAAGACTGTCAAAAATAGTATTCTCTTTCTCTGATTTGTCGTCTGCCATGATAATTTCTCCAATATTTTGTTGTAAAAGTGCTTAGGTATCACCCTAATCACCTATAGTTGATTTAGATCGACTGTTTGAAGGTCTGATCTGGGTTAAATACACTATATCATATAATTGATAATGTGTCAATAATGTTACTTGATCATGCATTGTGTCTGTATCTGTCTCAAAACTGCGCATAAGCCATTTGCGTCCGCTCTATGGTAGTGTGAAATAGCATAATTATCCGTGTCTTTTAGTAGGATTGTCTGTTTCTGGGTAGTTTTGTGTCTATATGATAGAATTTTTCTGTAATTGACAGGTGTTTTTGGGCGTGCTATATTGTAGCTACGTATGTATTAGAGTTCTCGTTTCGCTGATTTTCTGAATCGCGATTTTTTTTCTTTAAATTTTGATTACATTGATGAGAACTGCTGGTATATGCCTGAAATTTATAAAATATCGGTATGGGTCATGATGAGAGGATCAGTCCTTTTGCCTGGTGTATTGTAGAAAAAATAATTAGTTAGATGTATTTTTATGTCACAAGAAAAAACGACGCTTGGAGATTTCACTGGTGCTATCGGCGCACTTGCGGAAGAAAAGGGAATTGATAAAGAGCAAGTACACGCTACAGTTGAAGCTGCAATCGCTGCTGCTTACAAGAAAGAATATGGAAAAAGAGGGCAAAATATCCGCGCGGAGATGGACGCTGTTTCTGGGGCGATGAAGTTCTACCTTGTAAAGGATGTGGTTGATGAAAGTACGCGTGACTTTGTGGAATTGTCTGAGGAAGATGAGGATGGTGATGGTGTGAGTGAGGCTGATCATAAAAAGGCAACTGCAGACATGCCTGAATCGAAAGATCGAGGTGATGAAGACGAAGATGACGAGGTAAAGAAGCCGCGATTTAACCCTGAGAGAGATATTACTCTGGAGGAGGCTCTTACACGAGACGGTGATATACAGTTGGGAGATACCCTGGAGGAGGATCTTCCTACTGAGACAGAGTTTGGTCGTGTAGCAGCGCAGACTGCCAAGCAGGTTATCATACAGCGTAT
>CALHMM010000017.1 GCA_938034715.1 Minisyncoccota bacterium | reverse complement strand
TGTTGCCGTCGAATTTGTCAGCTACGCCGTCAATTGCGTTACCTGTCAGATCTTTGGCTTTGTCTACTACACCACTTGCCATATCGCCTGTTGCACCCATAGCGTCAGCTGCTTTGTCGATCGCACCTTCAGCCATATTTGATGCGCCGTCTGCTACTTTGTCAGCCATGCTCATTGCACCGCCAGCAGCATCTCCTGCCATGTCTCCTGCAGCTGATGCAGCGTCGCCTACAGCTCCAGTTGCAGAGCTTGCTACATTTCCTACACCGTCAACAGCATCTCCTGCCATGTCTTTGGCTTTGTCGGCCATGTCTCCTAGTAATCCCATAATGGTATCTTTTATTTATTACTTGTAGAGCAATCTTTACGATTACTCTGACATATTAAGCATAGCAAAATTGTCGTTGAACGTCTAGCTACTTATATTAACCAAAGAGTGTTCCTACACCAAATGCTATACCTCCAGCTAGAGCGCCTAGGAAGACGATTTCACTTATGGATCGTAAAAGATTTTCTTGGGTAACTTGAGCTCTGAGTACGCCTAAGATTACTAATGCTATCGTTGCGCTCAAGGCAGAAAGTGCAAAGGTCTCGCTTGCACCAAGTCCTTTCAAGAAGTACGGAATTAATGGAAGAAAGCCGAAAAAGAGAAATGAAAAGAATGTTGCTGCGGCATTCTTGAGCGGTGATGCATCTGGCTCATCCATTTCAAGTTCGTACCTCATCATAAAATCTACCCAGTATGTGGGGTTAGTTTTGTAAATGGCAATGAGTTGGGTGGCTTGTTGTGGTGTAAATCCTTTTTCACGTAGCAATAATTCCGACTCAGCAATTTCCAAGTCTTTGCTCTCTACAATTTCTCGTTCTTCCTTGGCTCTTTCTTTCTCGTAGAGCTTCTTTTCAGAGCGTGCACTAAGAAATTCTCCTATACCCATAGAAAAACCGTCTGCTAGTAAGTTTGCGAGTCCAAATACAAGCACTGCGACGATTGGGATTACCACGGCGTTGTCATCCTCTAGAGAAGCTACTCCAGTAAATCCCGCGACTACAGCAAAGGTCGTAATTATTCCATCAATACCGCCATAAACAACCTCTTTTAAATATGAAGAGATGGTTGATTGGCTATGTTCCTGCTCCATATGATCCCTTAGCTCCTTTGTTGTGTATTGTTTTTGCATTGCTCTATTGTACACCAATTTTTATAAGAAAAGAATCGTTGCAAGTCCAGAGAGTGTAATGAGTAGTAGTGGAAAAAGAGATTTGTTGAAAAATTCTTTGGATCCAAATATGAGGATATAGAGACTCTTTACAATAGTATTTACTGTTATGGCGATGATGATCACATGTGCTGTTGTTGACAATGTTAATGAAGTATTTGTCAGGGAGAGAAGTGATGAAAACACAACCGCATCCACATCAGCAAAAGAAGCGATCAATGCGCCAATGTAGACGCCTGTGTCGCCGAGTAGACTCTGACCTAGATGAATCATGCAAAGTATAATAACAAAGAAAGTTGTAAAGGTTAATGCAGGTATTATTTCGAATGGGCTACGATTTGATTTATGAAAACTTTTTGCGCTTGCTTTTGATTTTTCTTTGGGTAATCTGATAAAATAGGCTATTGCGAAAACAAATGAAGTAATTGACATTACAAGTGGTGGTGCTAGGAGGCTGCTATGACTGTGAGGTGCTAGGACAATAATCTCTGCGATTACACGTAGCTGCATTACACCAATAGCAATCATCAGTCCAACAAGTAGAAAAAGAGTGTCTGGTCTGTCACCTTTTGTTAATCTTGATTCTCGGGCGAGCGCAGTCGTTGTCGCTGTACTAGAGGCCAGTGCACCAAAGAAAGATGTAAAAAGTATTGACTTTTTCTTGCCAAAATACTTAGAAACAAAATATCCCACAAAACTAATTCCTGAGATAAAAATAACGAGAACCCAAATATCAAATGGAATGATTATCCCGTATGGATCAATTGGTTTATCGGGTAATAGTGGTAGGATTATGGCTGAGATGACAATGAGCTGAAGTGTTCCAGACCATTCCCTGAGAGAGAAGTTTTTGGCAAAATTGTGAATGCTAGCTTTGTATGCAGTGGAAGCGCCTAGGACAATACTTAGTAGAATCGCTTCAAATACCTTTTCATTTCCGATGAGCATACCAATGAGAAACATTAATATTCCTGAAACCTCAGCTGTCAGTCCATAGCGCTTAAGTCTCCACATGCCGTTTATATAGGCAATGATAATCATTGTCAGAATACCAAGGAATATGAGAACTCCAATTATTGGCGTGTCATTGAAAAAGGTCGCCACAATACCAAGTGTGATTATTAGGGATGTTGTGCGGATTCCGAGAATGTCTACAGCGATCTTGTCTTTGTTTGTGCTTGTCAGTCTTTCATGCTCCCTGCGTAGCCCAATAAAAATACCAAGACCAATTCCCAGTGCTATTTTGTACAGTGGGTTTGCATGGTCAAGTAGTATTGTCATTAATCCTTCCATTTATCTTTGAAATATTTTGTCTTGGTTTTTCATGTTTTTGTGATTTTAAGGTTAGTCTCTGCGTCAGTTTGGTATTTAATTATGTCACTGATCTGGTTGTTGTTATTAATGTGAAGTTGCATCTACCATTTTCCCCTTCCTCATTAAAAATCATAGAAAGCGATATTACCATATCAGTGATGTTGTATTTCTGGATTACTCATTAACTGCAGCTGTACTTTATACGGTTTTTTTTCTTTTTTTCTTTTTTCTCCAGCTGTTTTTCCACCAGCTAGGATATAATCCGCGCGACAGTGAGAAATGATCGTAGATCAACAGAGCGATGCATACAAATGGTAAGAATCTTGCAAGGATAATTATTTGTGAGGATGTTCTGACTGCAATAGTGATGTATATTAAGAACAAGGAAGTAACTAGTAGTAGTGTTATCGCCCATCCATGCCATGAAACTGGGTAATAGGCCGCCCAGTATTTCCAGAATCTTTTTGGTTTGAACCATGGTTCTGTTCCAGAGAAGTCTAGTAGTGGTTTTTTCACTGCGGTAGACGCAGCATTCTTTTGTTCAGTCATATTATTTGTTTTTTTCAAGATAGTGATTGAGTGTGTACAGCCAGTCTGAATCTTTCTGTCCATTTGCTGCCGCACTTTTTTTCTGTCCGAGCAACCATTCGAGATATTTTTTGTCTATTTGGAGAACTTCTTCTATGAGCTGCCCTTTGTATTTACCGAAAGTGAGTTTTTTGTACAGAATGGGCTCTTCCATCATTTTTGTCATTTCCGTAATAATGTCGTTACTATAGTCTTCGTTTTGGAGAATTATGGACGAGAGTTTTTTGTAAAGTGCTTCGAGTACTTTTACATCACCTAATGCATCATGTGCTTTGGCGTCATCTACATCTAGATCATAATATTCTCTGAGGTACTCTTGTTTGTAATTTTCTGCCTCGCCATTGTCAACAATGCGAGCAATACGAAGTGTGTCAAAGAATCTTGTAATTTTTATCCCTTCCCTTCTAAGCATTTCAACATCAAATTCTGCGTTGTGGGCTACAAAAATTTTTTCCGTATCGCGTGCAAGACTGCTGAAATGCGTAGCCATTGAGGATCCTATGAATTCTTCTTTTGTGGCCACTGTTTGATCAGTGATTCCAGTAACTGCACTTGCTCCTGGATCTATGGGTAACGGTGGCTTAAAAAGCGACTCGTATTCAACACCTTGTGTTTTATAGGCTAGTTGACATAGCCTGTGTTGAGGACCTAATCCTGTTGTTTCAGTGTCAAAATATACAATGTTATCGAAGGACTGATGTATGTTAGATTGAGGGTTTGGTTCGTCATTTTCTTTATCGCAGAAGAGAGATGGTTGTTGCATACATTTTTTTAGTTTATCCTATTATATCATGCGAATTTCATGCGTGATCATATTGGGTATTGTTAGAAATACAAAAACATAGTTTGCACTATGTTCTTGGGATTTTTGCTTTTTCTCTATTGACTCGGAGCTTTTTCTAGAGTTGCTTGCAAGCTGAGCTCTTGTTCTGCTCTGAGGACTTTCATGCTGATTACTTGATCAACATCTTTTTCTCTTAGAATCGTAGCAAGAGGCTTTTCGTTGGTGATTTTTTGCCCGTCTATTTCGAGAATGATGTCGTTTTCCCTTAGACCAGCCTTATCTGCTGGAGATCCTGGCATTACTGCTAGATCTTCCAGAAACTGCCCTCTTTGGATGAGGCTTCCGTGATCAACGCTTAGATTATTGTTCTGGGCAACTGATTGCGAAACAGGAATGTAACGGACACCAAGAAATGGTTTAATGATTTCACCGTTCTCTTTCACAGATGTGACAATTCTTTGTACGATGTTTGAAGGTAGGGCAAATCCGATATTTTCGCTTCCTCTAGCAACAGCGACATTTACTCCAATCACTTCTCCGCGAATATTCATTAGAGGTCCCCCACTGTTACCAGGATTGATGGCTGTATCTGTCTGAATGACATTATCAAGGGATTCAGATTGTCCAAACCCACTACCAGCTACAATTGAGCGAGCTAAACCTGACACGACGCCAACAGAGACGGAATTACGGAATTCAGCAAGAGCATTCCCTATAGCGATGGCTGTTTGACCGAGTCTTAGCTGGTCAGAGTCTGCAAATTTCAGATATGTGAACTCTTCATCGCTTTGCACTTTTAGCACTGCGATATCTATGGAGGAATCTACCGCAAGGATTTCTGCCTCATACCTTTGTCCATCATTTGTTAATATTGTATACTGCGCATCGCGATCATCTACTACATGTCTATTTGTCACTACAAATCCATCAGCGCTGACGAAGAAACCAGAGCCTCCACCAACTTCCTGACTCCTTGATTCATTACCTATGTCTGATCCTTCTGGTTGCTCAAAGTAAAAGCTATCACCAAAGAATTGATCGAAGAATGGATTTCCAGTCCCACGACGAAACTGATCTATGGCGGGTATATCTTTTGACACGACTACAGAAACTACTGCAGGATTTACTTTTTCAACTATATCTACGAGTACTTGTTCTCTTGTCTGTACCTCTTTAATCATTTCCTGGGTTACGGGATCTTCTTGCGGGGTATTGTGTTGGACAAGGTTTGTAGGAGTCGCATTACTTGGCGCAATTGCGTTATTTCGCGAGAATGTTGTATATGCCATCACAGCTATTAGACTCAGCAGAACGCTTAAGCAAATGACGAAGAGATGTGATAGAGCATGTGAATTTTTTTTCATAGAGTATTTTATAATTTTTGCAAGTAATATTTTATCATACAAAAAATGTCCCTGTAAACCCTTTGAAGTTAAGGCTTGTGTGCTTTATACTACGCAAATTCTGGAAGCATTTTTCGTTCCTTTGATTACAAGGTGTGGGAAGAGGTTTGCTACCTTTTAATTTGGATGTCGTCTTCGTTCTCGAGAGTCGACGTGATATCTTCCATGATTGCGTCCACTTCCTTTGCTGTAAGCGTCCGTTGAGGAGAGCTAAAAGAAAGGTGAAATGCCATTGATCTCTCTGCTTTTTCTTTGTCTATGTAGAGATCAAAGAGATCGATTTTTTGAAGAATCTCTGTTCCGGCAGAAGCAATTATTCGCTCCATATCTGCGACACGAGTTCGTTCAGCAACAATGATTGATAGATCTCTTTGTACTGCTGGATACTTCTCTAATGGTATAAATTCGTGTAGATCTTGTGAGATGTGCCGTATCAGATCTAAATCAAGCTCACAAAATGCAGTAGACGCATTTTTTACCGTGAAGTATTTAGCAGTATTTTTTGTTATTTCACCAATTGAGCCTACCACACTTCCTGACTGGAGATGAATTGATGCTTGTCGCGAGGGATGTAAGTCTACTACACTAGTAGTGTTTCGTGTAGCTTTTTCGCTGTAGTAGTGATCTTTGATGCCTAGAGAATTGAAATATTTGTCAATTAGTCCCTTTAACACATAGAACTGCTGGGCATTATCTGATTTTGCCGTTACTGAGATACCGAGTACAATCTTCTCATCTGGAAGGCCTGTTTTGTTGGGAATGTACAGTCGGCCTATTTCAAAGAGTTGGGTTGTGTTCTTGTAGCTTTGATTTTGAGAAGCTGATTGTAGGAGCCCTACAGCGAGCGTGCGCCGCATATACTTTTGCTGGCTACTCATTGGATTTGAAAGTGAGACGTGTGCTTCTGTCGATCCTACGGCAATCGCATCATCTTGACTGTAGAAAGAATATGATCGTACCTCACTAAAACCTTGCGTTATGAGAAAGTCTTTTGTTGTGCGTTCAAATAGCCTTTGCTCGTTTTTTGCGGGGGCCTTTACGATTTCATTGAGCGGTCGTGGATGAATTTTATCATAGCCATAGATACGGCCAATTTCTTCAATGAGATCCTCTGGTGTATTTAGGTCTTTGCGGACTGTAGGCACATGACATAGATACACGTCGTTTTTTTGAGAAATAGTTATCTCTATGTCATGAAGAATTTTCTGTACATTACTGTGCTCGATTTCGATACCGAGAAGTTTTTCTATCTCTCCGTGAGGTAAGGCAATGCTCCATTGCTTTATCGGTTCAGGATAAACATCCGTGATTGCTGAGATTTTTGCACCACATATTTGCTCGAACAATTCGACTGCTCGTGCAAGACTTTGATCGACAAGATTAGGGTCTAAGTCACGTTCAAATCTATAGGCGGCATCTGATTGTAGGCCATATCTTGATTTTGTAGCTCGTACACTGCGTGCGTCGAAATTTGCAATCTCTAGCATTACTGACGAGGTTGTGTCTGTAATTGCACTCCCTTTACCTCCCATTATACCTGCTAGTGCTATTGGTAGATTACCATCTGTTATGACAATATCTTCATTGGAAAGAGTAACTTCCGTTTGATCAAGCAAAGTCATTTTCTCGCTTGTTTTGGCTTGTCGTACGTTTATTTGAGATGCATATTCTTGGGAGAAAGCGTGTAGTGGTTGCCCAGTCTCAAGCATAATGTAGTTGGTGATGTCAACTACATTGTTAATGGCATTGTGTCCAAGAGACTTTAGACGGTTTTGTAACCATTTTGGCGAAGGCTCTATAGTTATGTTGTTTAGGGACAGTCCAACATAACGAAGACAGTTTGGTGTTTGAATTTCTACCTCTATTCCATTAGGAATTTGTGAAAGATTTTTTTCTTCAAATAATACTTTGCGTCCTTCAAGCATTGCAATTTCACGAGCCATGCCTTGGTGAGAGAGAGCATCATGCGCTCTATTTGGTAGTACATCGATGTCAAGAATTGTGTCATCAAGTTCCATGTGTTTTGCAAATGATGTTCCAATTGTGGCATCGTGGTCAAGTACCATAATACCGTCGTGATCATCACCTAGCCCTAGTTCGTCCGGCGCGCAGATCATTCCTGCACTTTGTACACCCCTTATTGTTGCCATTTTTATTTCAAAATCTCCAGGAAGGTTCGCGCCAACGATTGCTACTGGCACTTTCTGTCCTTGGGATAGATTTGGTGCTCCGCAAACAATTTGTAGTTTTTCTTGTCCCAAATCTACAGTTGCAATCTTTAACTTATCAGCCTGCGGGTGCTCTTGAACTGCTATGACATGTCCTACAAATACATCTTCTAATCCATCAGATTGTGGTTTGACATCTTCTACTTCAAAGGAGTGTGTCAGTAGTAGCTGTGCAATTTCTTGCGCGCTTTTTTTTGTTTGACTTAGTTCCTGTAACCATTTGTAACTATAAAGCATAAGTATATCTACATTAAGAGTTCATGGGTGAGTGGTCTGGTAACATTGGATAATTAGAATTGCTCACTAACGCGTATATCACCACTGTGAAAGTGTCTAATGTCGTCAATTTTGTATTTCATCATTGCTAGACGTTCTAAGCCAAAGCCCCAAGCAAATCCTGTGTATTTCCCTTTTTCGTATCCACCTGCCTCAAGGACGTTTTGATGTACCATGCCAGCACCACCTATTTCTATCCAGCCAGTGCGCTGACAAGCACTACACCCATCCCCACTACAAATGGTGCAAGAAATATCGAATTCAAAACCTGGTTCTACAAAAGGAAAATAACTTGGCCTGAGACGAACCTTTATCTCTCTGCCAAAGAATGCACTAAAAAATGATTGTGCGATATCAAGAAAGTTCGCAACACTCACATTTTCTCCTACCACCAGAGCCTCTAATTGATGGAAAGTGTGCTCGTGAGACGCGTCAGTTGCTTCTTGTCGGAAAACACGACCTGGGATGATAATTCTGTAGGGTGGCGTGTGTTGTTGCATATAGCGAACTTGCACTGAAGATGTGTGTGTGCGAAGGACGTGCTTTTCACCTCTTGGTGCATCTATCCAAAAAGTATCCTGCATATCTCTTGCTGGATGATTGTCAGGCACATTCACTGCATCGAAGTTATAGTACTCAGTTTCTATTTCTGGGCCATCTGAGATCTCAAATCCCATGGAGGTGAAAATGTCTTCTATATCTCGCTGTACGATGCTCAGAGGATTGAGATGCCCTAGGTTGTCTCTTTTACCGGGGGCGGTGACGTCTATCCATTGTGTTTGCGCATCAAATGCATCTTCCAGCTCCTGCTGTTTGCTCTGGATTTTTTCTTGTACTTTTTTGCGAGCTGCGTTTGCTATTGGGCCAATTTCTCGCTTTTGATCCGCATCTAGTGAGCCTAGGCTCTTCATAATTGCTGTGAAATCACTTTTTTTGCCAAGATAGATTACTCTCACCTGTTCCAGCTCATCCTGGGTAGTAGCCGCTCTAATTGCTTCGAGAGCTGATTGTTCGAGTTGTGAGATTTTTTGTAGCATTGTTGTTTTTTATTCTGGACTTAATTTTATCAAAAAAGGTGCTTTCTAGGAAATTGAATAGTTTTTTATTAGTAGAAAGGTGGTGGCATTGTTTGGGTCGTCAGCAAGATTTGAGGCGATCACTTGCATGCCAAAAGTGGTCGCTGTGGCCTCAGAGCTCACAACGGCGGTGGTTATTGGAACAGTCCCCTGTTTGATTGCTTGTGCTACCCCGGCGCCATCTTTGAGATCATTTTCACCACTGCTAGCTGGGATGTGTGCAAATTTTTTTTGTAGGTTCTGTGCACATTGTGCCAGAGCTTCTTCGTGCCCCATGAGGTTGTCGATCTTGAGTGGGTCTGCTCCTTGCGCAATCATGATATGATGCTGGATCGGTATTGTGATCGATGAGACAACATCAAAGTAATAGTGACCGATAACTTGGGCGGATTCTGCAACAAGTTTAGATTTTGAGTTGTAGATGGCAAAGACACCGTAGTCAACACTGTTGTCCTGAACAGCTTGAAGTGTCGATTGAGTTGTGAAGAGGTAACTAGGTTTTGCTTGTGGATCAAGATCACCGCGTTCTTGCAGTGCTCTGAAAGCTTGTTCATTGAATGAGCCTCTCCCTCCTTGGATGCCTACAATCATTTTGTACATTTTAACCTTATCTGAATTTTTTTCCCTACTGTGAGAACCTTACCATCATCATCCTCTGAAAGTATTTTCGTGCCATGACTTACGTTGATTCCATCCAGCTTTACTCCGCCTTGTTCTATTTTTCGTTGAGCGTCACTCTTACTTGTGGCATATCCCTTTCTTACCATGAGGATAGACACTGTCTCTAAAGAGTCAAGCCGTTCGCATTTGTGAATCTCAACTTCCTCTATTTCGCTTACATCTAAATTTTTATCGACAAACTTTTTTTGAAGATAATCCTTAATATCGCATGCCGCGGATTCTCCATGGTAGAAATTAACTATGACTCCAGCAAGAATTAACTTATGATAACGAGGGTCAGCATCTCTAAATACTTCATCAATCAATTCTTGTGGCATTCGTGTGCAGTTCTCGAAGTAGACCGGTACAATATCATCTGGCATATTCATGATCTTTTCGCCCATGTCTCTTGGAGTATCGGTGAGCTTGATTGTATTGCCCCAACTACTACTCATTTTACGCCCATCAGTTCCGATAATGATGTTTCCCATGACAATATCTTGTGCTTCTTGTCCTGCTTGTTCCTGTAACACCCTTCCAGCTAGTAGATTAAACCTCTGATCTGTACCTCCGATCTCGACGTCAGCTTCTAAGGCAATGGAATCATATCCTTGCATAAGAGGATATAGGAGTTCTCGTAGTGAGACGCGTTTCCCGGCATCCAATCGTTTCTTGATATTATCTCTTTGGAGGAATTCGTGGAGTGAGAAAGCGTCAGCATGATGTCCTATTTCGTTGTAGCCTAATTTGTTGAGCCAATCAGCGTTGTATCTAATCTCTGCTTTATCTAAATCAATAATCTTTCCGGCTTGTTCCACGTATTTTTTCATGTTTTCTTTCACATCTTCATGTGTGAGCATTGGCCTTTCTGCATCCTTGTCTGAGGAATCTCCAATTACTCCCGTCGCGTTACCTACAAGGAAAATGATCTGATGTCCTAACTCCTGGAAGTCACGTAATTTTAGTAATGGTACAGCCCGTCCAAGATGTAGATCAGGACTAGTGGGGTCAATTCCTAGCTTTACACGAAGCTTCTTTCCGGAAAGTAATTTATTTCGTAAGTTCTTAGCGTCAATCACTTCATCCACACCACGCGTCAAAAGCTGGTCAATTTTTTGTGGGTCGGTATTAATGGTCATAATGGATTTATGTTATTGTTATTATGATAACAATTTGAGGTTCTTAAATCAATAGATTGTGCAATTCTGAGACTACTACAAAAGCACCTCTAGAGGTGCCTTTATAGTTTTGCATGAATATAACTCTATTGGTTACTGAGAATCTCCAACATTTCTTGCTCTGGAATTGCTGGTCCTGTGACTGGAGATACTTTTTTGGTGATAGAATCTACAACTTTTGGTGTAATATCGACTTGGGATGTTTCGCGCTCTTGTATTTGATCGGTAGGGTTTTCTGATTCAGTGTTATCTTGCTGCTCAGGTTCAATATTTAGAACAGTTTCAGTTGTGGTGCCAGATTCAAGGTTAATCCGATTATCTTCAACTGGTGCGAATAATTCGTCATTTTGTCGTTGTGACAGCTCATCACTCTGTGCTGCGATCTCTGATGGAGCATCGATTTCAACGTCTGATTCAACACCACTTTTAGTGAGGGAGCCGCATCCTGCTAGCACAAATATACTTGCGCATATAAAAAGGTATTTCATAATGTTTTCTTAAATAGGTTACATTCGACAGTATCATACATCATCTCTTTTTGCAAGATATGTTGCTATACCCTAATGAACTATTCAAAATTTGTATAGTGGGTTGTTTGTAGAGTTAATTATCAGTGTCCTATAACCCCAGCCTCTTCTTAGCGATCTTGTACTGCTTTGAGTTTAGCTGTCCTGCCTCTCGCATTTGTTCAATCTGTTTGAGCATTTCCTCTTTTGACTCTCCACCATCTTCTTGCATTTTCCCCATTGCCTGAGCGAACACCTCTCTCCTCTTGTCTGGACTCATTTTTTTTATGCCCTTAACTGCCATTTTTTGCATAGGCCCTAGTTTGGGCATTCCTGGCAGATTTCCT
The DNA here is from genome assembly GCA_938034715.1 of Minisyncoccota bacterium. Classification (GTDB taxonomy): domain Bacteria; phylum Patescibacteriota; class Minisyncoccia; order Moranbacterales; genus JAHDCW01. The sequence continues at coordinate 16,231 of CALHMM010000017.1, read as the reverse complement.
TCTAGCATTTGATCGATCATTTCATCTGTAATTTCGGGTAGTTGCCCACCCATCATGGATTCTGCTGATTTTATTTGCTCGTCCACTTTTTCCTTTTTTTCAATTTGGATTTCATCCTTCTTTTTCTTGTTGAATATGTTAAACATGTGCGTATTTGATAAAATTAGTACTGCGCTTCACTCCTACTCTCTTAATAGTCCCTTACGCTTTTTGTAGTTGTATATAGTCACAACAAGAGCTGTCGCAACAAAGATTGACGAATACGTTCCTGCGAGGACGCCGATGAGTAATGCCACAGAGAACCACAGTAGTGATGGCGAGCCCCAGATAATCATTGCAACGAGGACGACCACTACAGTCAAGGATGTATTCATGGATCTTGCTAAAGTTTCATTGAGTGACTGGTTGAGTAATTGTGGGAACTTGGAAAGATTCTTTGTTCGAAGAATATTTTCTCGTACGCGATCGTATACGACGATTGTGTCGTTAATTGAGTAACCTAATATTGTAAGGAGTGCTGCAATAAATGGAATGCCGATCTCTACATCAAAGAAATGTCCGAAAACTGCAAAGAATCCAAGAACAATGAGGACATCGTGTACCAATGCAACGATTGCGCTAAATCCATAACTCCATGATGAAACAGGAAACGAGATTCTTCTAAAGGCAAATGCTATGTATATCAGTATTACTGCAATTGACAGAAGAATTGCTGTGATTGTGTTGGACTTTAATTGCTCAGAAACTCTAGCTCCGATAAAATCAGTTCGCAGAATCTCCATTTCAGGGTCTGCCAATCTAATGGCTGCTAGCACCTCCTGGTTTTCTGATTCATTGGATTGTTTGTACCTGATGATGACCTTATTGTCTTCAGATTCTTGAACGATGAAACTTTCTGTGCAGATCTTTGGTGAAATTTTTTGGCAGAGAGCTTGTCTAGACAAATCTTTTGCGTTGGATGATTGCACTTCTAGTAGTGTCCCTCCGACAAAGTCTATGCCTAATTTTAGGCCAAAAATGGCAAGTGATCCAATGCTTATTAGCATCAGGAGTGCTGAGAATAAATAGGTATACTTCCTTTTTCCAATAATATCGTACATAGTTTTGAAAATGTAGATTAAAGTTACAGTTTTTTATCGTCTGGCGTAATGTCGATTGACTTAATCCCTCTAGCTATGAGCCATGGCCTACTGGAAAGCCAACTACCAGCACTAGCTCGGATTACTATTTTTACAAGGACTACAGCTGTAACCATCGAAAGTAGAACACCAATAATCAGAATTAAGGCGAAGCCTTTTACAAACCCTGTTCCTATGATTGTCAGAATGAGACAAGTGAGAATAGTTGAAATATTACCGTCTCTGATGGCTGTCCATGCTCGGGAAAAACCTTCTTCTATGGCGTGATGCAATCGCCTGCCACGCTTCAGTTCCTCGTGTATCCGTTCGTATATGAGAATGTTTGCGTCAACTGCCATTCCAATGGATAGTATCAGACCTGCTATACCTGAGAGTGTCAGGGTAATTGAGAGTCCTGCTGGGAGTGTGCTGGAGAGCTTGAAGATTGCGATTAGCGTAAGTGCATAAAATCCAATTGCAAGAGCAGCGATAAATCCAAAGAAACGGTAGAAGAGTATCATGTATATCATTACAAATGCGAGTCCGATCAGTCCAGCTTTGAGACTTGTGTTGAGTGCTTGAGCACCAAGTGATGCCTCTACGCTTTGCTGAGACGCTAGTGAAATTGGTACTGGTAAGGCACCTTCGTTTAGTCTGCCTGCGAGATTGGTTGCTTCTTCGATTGTGAAGTTTCCAGTGATCTGTGCTTGTCCACCTGCTAATTCAACTCCGACTGAAGGTGCGCTTACAATTTGGTCATCGACAGCAATGGCGATCGTTTTACCGATAGACCTTCCGGTGAGATCTTTGAACATCTCTGCACCTTGGGCATTAAAGAAGATAGAGACTTCTGGTCTCTGTGCTCCTTGTTGTGAAAAAGTGACTTCTGCTTTGTCTAGGAACTCCCCTGTTAGTTCAGTAGATTTGTATAATTGTGCTGGGTTTGTGCGTTGATTTTGTTTGATGAATGTAATTAATTCATAACCAACCTCTAATTCCTCCCCTTCTCCTCTTATGTCACCTTTTCTGACGATATGATATGCGACTTCTGACTCCACTATTTCTGGGAATACAGTATTTGGAGCTACTTCTTCATCAAATAAGACAGCCTCAACTGCTGGAGCTCCAGCGAGTACGCCCTTTTTAACAAATATCTGTTTGTTTTGGCTTTCACTACTTTCTTCACTCTCTGATTCTTGTAGAATGGCCAAAGGATCTACTTCCTTTTGTACGAGGCTAAAATCTTCTCCGTTATTTATCCGCGCCAGTGCATCATCAGCTCCTTGCTTAGACTCTGTGTTTAGTGGTTCGAAATAGGCAGTGATTTCTTCTGGCGTTCTTTCTTCCCGGAATTCTAGAAATGGCGTTTCTTTGATAATCTCTTTCGCTTGCTCAATATTCCTGACACCAGGTAGTTCGACTATAAGAAATTTATCCAGTCCTCGATTTGCAATTTGAACAATTGGTTCCCCTACTCCAATGGCATTAACACGTCTTTCAATTACTGCTTGCACAGCAGCTAGAGCGTCGTCTTGATCTGCGGGATCTATGTCTGATAAATCAATTTCGTAATCAAGATGTAGCCCTCCTTGTAGATCTAATCCTAGATTAACCTTTAAGGTGTCTAGCCAGTTTTGCATATTGGTAATCGGAAGTGGCATCTTACCCGAAGCAAGAACACCGACTGTGCATACCAAGAAGATGAGGAAAAGCATCTTCCCCACTACATGTTTATTTTTCATAGAAATTTCCGAAATTGTGAATAATATACTGCGTATTATAGCCTCTTTTGACAATTCGTACTAGGTGTTGATTTTGTCGATGTTTTTGGTGTACTTCGTGCGTTACTCTCTGAGGTGGCTATTTGCTTTGGCGATGATTTTCCTCGCATTTGCAAATGTAAGTTTATTTATCGCTTGTTCGATTGGTAGCCATGTGAATTCTTTGTGCTCATGTGAAAGTTCTATATCTTTTTTTGTAGATTGGGCCAGATAGAAAACAACCTTTTTGCGTATGAACAGACATTTCTTGTTTTTTATACGATCATTTTTTTCATCTCCTTGGGCTCTATATGAGAAGCAGAAGTGCTCCCTGAATGTACCGTCTACTTTTAGATCTTTCTTGGAGATACCTGTTTCTTCTTCTATTTCTCTATACATTGTAATATGCTCATGATCTTCGCCTTGCTCCACATGACCACGAGGAAATTCCCAATGCCCATGGGGATAACGCATGAGAAGGAATTGTAATTGTTGCTGGTTATCTTTGTGGACAACTCGAAAGATTATTGCACCAACTGATTTTTCAAGTGCAATACAATATGGAGCTGTAATTTGTGGAAATTGTCTCACGTAAGACATCAGTTTTTATTTACGTTTTGTACTTTTGTTATGCGACTTTCCCATGACATTTCTTGTATTTTTTCCCTGATCCGCAACTGCATGGCTCATTACGGCCTATGGATTTTTCACTTGTTGCTGGTGCAGTAGATTGCGGCGTCCCTTGCTGGGCTACTTGTGCAGGAATAGGTCCGCTTCCTGCGATGTTGTCAGCGCCTGAAAATGTTAGATCGCTTTGTTTTAGTGGGGTAGCAATTTCTGGGGAAACTTGTTCTTTTTCAATGGGTGCGACATGGAAGATACTGCGAAGCGTGTCATGTCGGATGGTGCCCACTAACCCTGAAAATAGATCAAATGACTCTCTTTTGAACTCAATGAGTGGATCTCTTTGTCCGTACCCGCGGAGACCGATACCCTGACGAAGATGATCGATGGTGTCGATGTGATTCATCCATTGTCTGTCTATGGTTTGCAGAAGAATTTGCCTTTCAACTAGACGCATGGTCTCAGTTGGGATTTCTACTTCTTTCGCCCCGTATTCTCGCTTTGCCTCACCAACAAGATACTCGATCATTGCTCCGATCGATTCTTTTTCATCGAACTTTGGATCTCCGATGATGCCTTCTAATTTACTTTTTGCATTGTCTGGCAGCGGGTAAAGAATTGTTATATCATCGTAGATTTTCTGCATGTCCCATTTATGTTGTCCCTCTACAGCATGAAAGCTTACAACAGACTCGACTTCATCTCGAATCATATCTAGATACTCATTCTTGACATTCTCGTTTTTCAGAATATTTCGTCTTCTCGCGTAGATGACTTCTCGCTGCTTGTTGATTACATCATCATACTGTAGTACGTGTTTTCTGAGATCAAAGTTAAATCCTTCGATTTTGCTCTGAGCATTCTCAATTTGCTTTGAAATAATAGAATTTTGAATTGGCTGATCCTCAGGTAGCCCAAGTTTTTCCATGATTCCTTTGAGTTTATCTCCACCAAATCGTCGCATTAACTCGTCATCGAGTGAGATATAAAATTGTGTTGTCCCTGGGTCACCTTGGCGACCACTTCGCCCACGTAGTTGATTATCAATACGTCTGGCATCATGACGCTCTGTCCCGATGATGTATAGACCACCAAGTTCAACTACGCCTTCGCCAAGTTTAATATCTGTACCGCGGCCAGCCATGTTTGTAGCAATTGTAACTGAGGACTTCTTCCCAGCATTAGCAATTATTTCCGCCTCTTTTTCATGAAACTTTGCGTTTAGTACGCTGTGTGGTACATGTGCTTTCTCTAGAGCAACTGATAAGGCTTCCGATTTTTCGATGGCTACAGTACCTACTAGAACTGGCTGTCCTTTCTCATGTAGCTCCTTTATTTTTTTTGCGATAGCAGCGAATTTACCTACTTCTGTTTTGTAAATTATATCAGGTAAGTCCTTTCTCTGAATCTGTTTGTTTGTTGTAATTTCTACTACTTCGAGTTCGTATACTTTTTGTAGTTCCTCCGCACTTGTTGTAGCAGTACCTGTCATGCCAGCAATTTTTTCGTACATGCGGAAGTAGTTTTGGAAGGTAATTGTAGCCAATGTTTTGGATTCCCTTTGTACTGTGACTTTTTCCTTAGCTTCAATGGCTTGATGCAAGCCATCGCTATAGCGACGACCTTCCATTGCGCGACCAGTAAACTCATCAACAATTATAACCTCACCTTTTCGCACCATATAATCCTTGTCTCGTTCAAAGATAACTTGTGCTTTGAGTGATTGTTCGAGGTGATGTACATAGTGCCATTTCCCATCCTCGTAGATATTCCCTATGCCGAGAGCTTTTTCTACCTTGGAGATACCATTGTCAGTAATAGAAACAGCTTTTTCCTTTTCATCAATGCTATAGTCATCATCTGGCTTGAGTTGTGGAACAATGCTTGCGAATTGGCTGTATAGAAGCGTTGATTCATCGTCTGGCGCACTAATGATGAGTGGTGTACGGGCTTCATCAATAAGAATTGAGTCAACTTCATCCACGATAGCGAAATGTGGTTTTCTCTGAACTACTCTCTCTAGGTTTGTGGCCATGTTGTCACGAAGGTAATCAAACCCAAATTCGTTGTTTGTCCCATAAGTTACGTCTGCTTCGTAAGCCTCTTTTTTTGATATGCTTTTGAGATTTTCGTTTTCAATACTTACTTCATTTGTATCTAGCGTGTTGAGCTCATATAAAAACCCACCCTCATGCGTAATGCAGGCAGTTGTGATACCAAGTTTTGTATAGACGCTCCCCATCCAATTGCAGTCACGTGTTGCGAGATAGTCATTTACCGTGACGATGTGAACACCTTTTCCTTCAAGTGCATTGAGATATACTGGTAGCGTAGAGGTTAAAGTTTTTCCTTCACCCGTCTTCATTTCTGCAATTTTTCCGCTATGTAAGACTATCCCGCCGAGAATTTGTGTATCATAGTGACGTTCTCCAATGACCCGATGCGCTGCCTCGCGTACAAGAGCAAAGGCTTCTGGAAGGATATCATCGAGACTTTCTCCGGCTGCTATGCGGTCTTTAAATTCTCTCGTTTTAGTAGCAAAATTTTCATCAGGAAGCTTCTTCATGTCTTCCTCGAGTGCGTTGACGGCATCAATGAGTGGTTGTGATTTACGAATCTCCTTCTCATTGGATCCAAAAAATTTTGATAGTAGTCCCATTTTGGTATATATTTATCTGAAATTTATGCGCGTACGTTTTTTGTCTATTATTTGTACCCAATCATTAGTTAAACTATTCTATCAAAATAAGGATTGCTCGTCTAGAGACGTTTACTTCGTCTATCGAGGTTTTGTGAAGTTTTTGTTGTATTTGTAACACGCTTATGACTGTTGGGATGCGTTATTTATATAATACTTCAGCGATGTGTAGAGTAAGATATTTTGCAATATCAAACCACCGAGAAATGCATATGGTATAGCGCTGAGCCCTTGAGAAGGTGCGAGGAAACTGGAAGTTATTATTATCAAAGCGATACAAGAGACGTTTATAATTGATGGGATGAGTATTTTCTTGAGTGCGTAGTTTGCTCTCGCGAGAAGATGCAGGAGACTCTCTAGTGGGATACTCCACACATATACCTGCAAAAGAAAAACAGTTTGCTCTACAGCTCCCTCCGAGAATTTTCCACCTTCTAAAAGTAATGAAACGAGCTTTGGGGCAAGTGCGTTTAGAGATAAAGCAGCTAGGAGTGTTAGGATTGTGACCAGGACCATCTTTTGATAGAGTGTTTTTTTGAATGTTACGAAGTCTTTGCTAGCAGCAGCGAAGGATAGTGATGTAAATGCACTTAACGCAATCGCAATTCCTATCAAAGATACTGGCATGCTCTGGAAATTTCTCGCGTAACTATATATAGTTACGCCACCCTCTTGGATTTCTATAGCAAGTCGCACGAACCATAACAGTAAAACCTGCCAAGCAATGATGTGAAATATCTTTGGAGCGACGAGCATCACAGTCTCTTTGATTTGTGGATTTCCCCAAATTTGTATACGTGAAATACCTGAAGTAAAACCAATTCTACCTACACTAATCACAGCCCGTGAAAGCATGTGCAGAAGTGCACCGACGATTGTTCCTAATGCAACCCCATGAATGCCCCACATTGGTTCGAGAAAATAGACTCCACCAATGATGCCAAAGTTATAAAAGACAGGCGCTATTCCGTAGAAGAAATAATCCCTCGTCGAGAGTAGCACCCCTCCAAAGATATTACTTACTGTAAAGATCAGGGGTGAGAAAAGCATGATCTGCATTAGTGTGATATATGTTTCTTTTTCTTTTGGTGTATAAGAGCCTACTAGAAAATTTGCAATTTGTGGAGCAAGTAGCATGGCTATAATTACAAGAAAAGCAGTGATCATGAGGAGGAAAAAGAGGATGCTGTATGCATACTGGGAGGCTGTAACTGATGGATCAGCATTTGATTTTTGGATGTTTCGTTTTTCGTCTTTACTCCAATTTTGTGTAAATAGAGGGATGAATGCTGATCCGATAGCACTAGTAACGATTACTGCAAGTATAAAATCAGGTACTATAAAAGCCGCTAGATAGGTATCTAACTCCGTACTTGCGCCAAATTTTTGTGCAAGAACTCTGTCTCGCATAAAACCGGCGATATAGCTCAGTCCTGATGTTAATGTCAGAGCGATTGCTGTATGTAGTATGAGTCGTTTTGAATTTTCAAGTGTGTAAGTAAATATATTCATCCAGATGTATCAGTTATTGTGTTTCGTCGGGTTCCTGATTTGGTTGGTCTGTCAGCAATGGAGAGTCTTTGTCACGACTCCCGAAGTACCATTGCAGCACGTCTCGAGCTACTGGCATTGTGCTTGAAGATATCTCACCTGACTGTCCTTGTGTGAGAATCAGTATAACAAGCTCAGGATCATCGTATGGAGCATAACCAACAAACCACGAGTGCACTTTATCTTGTGTGCCAAATTGAGCTGTCCCTGTTTTTCCAGCTACCTCTACTGGAACTGATTGCATCATTTGCGCTGTTCCTTGTGTTACAGTTTGACGCATGCCTTGTTGTGCAACGAGTATACTTTCTTGTGAAGATAGCTCCTTAGCAACAACACTTGGCCGGATCATGGTTTTGTTGCCATCTACGTCCTGGAAGTAATTGGCGATTGTTGGTTTGTATATCGTCCCACCGTTTGCGATAGCAGCAATTGAATTTGCTACTTGAAGAGGAGTTGCGCTTACGAACCCTTGACCGATTGCTGCATTATAGGTATCCCCCACATACCATTTTTCTCCTACGAGATCCTTTTTTATCTCAGGAGTTGGATATGTCCCTGCTATTTCTGATGGAAGGTCTATTCCAGTTTCTTTTCCGTAACCAAAGCGGGTCATCCAATGATGCATTCGCTCGATCCCCATGCCTTTTACAGTACCATGACCTCCTGCTACTGTATAGAAATACACATCACTAGAGACTGCAATTGCTCTTCTGAGGTCTGTAAATCCGTGAACTTTCCAATCTCCAAAGAACCTGTTTCCTAGCATTAATCCCCCCTTACTTTCGATCTGGTACCCTGCGTCTACAGTGTTCTCCATTAGAGTAGCGACTCCCATTACTGGCTTAACTGTAGATCCTGGAGGGAATGCACCCGATACAGCTCTATTGAATAATGGTCTATTTTGGTCGGTGATCCAGTTGCTATATGTTAGAGAATCGACACCATGGACAAATTTGTTGTTGTCATACAATGGCAGACTTACAAGTGCTTTGACTGCGCCTGTCTGTGGATCTAGCGCCACAGCAGCTCCTGTTTGCGTCTGGGCCCGTTCTAACTCTATCTTCAGTCTATTCGTAATTATTTTTTGTAGATCGCCATCAATGTGTGTATAGAGATCTCTTCCGGGCGTTGCGTGATCGTCTTGTAGATTACGTACTGTTTTTTCACGACTATCTACGATGTTTTTGCTCATCCCATGCTGACCACGAAGACTATTTTCGTATTGAAATTCTAAACCAGTTTTTCCGATACGATCTGTTAATAGATAACCATTTTCTCGTCGTTGTTGAAGTTCCTTTTTCTTGATTAGACCTTCATAACCGATGACATGTGCGAAGTTTTCTCCTTGGGGATATATCCTACTTGCGTTTTGCTGTACGATGAATCCTGGCACAAGTTTGCCTTCACTTTTGTATGAGATGTTTTGCTCACGTTCTACCTTTTCCTTGAGAACGACATCCTCCCCTGTCTTGGTTGCTTCACTTACTGATATGTCTATAAGTTCTCTAGGGATATCAAATGTCGAAGCAATGTAAGAGGTATTTGAATTTACATCAGCCTCACTTAAAGATGTTTTACTTTGAACTTCACTTGGAGAGTAAACGAGAATGTAGTTGGGCTCATTGTCTGCTAGAATTTGACCATCACTAGCAAATATTCGCCCGCGTGGTGCAATAATTGGTTGTTGCCTTAATGTATTCCCCTGCGCAGTGTAGGCATATGTATCATGACTTATCACACTTACAAAAAACAGTCGTGCCACTAACCCGAGCAGGACGATTGATATCAATAACCACATTGCATTAAACCATCTTCGATCAAATTCATAAGCTACACCTTGTTCATTGGTTGCATAGGCGTCTGAGGTGAACTCTTGCGCCAACAGCGCACTTTTCTCCAAATTATTTTTCTTGAATTTATTCATTATCGGTGTTTTTTGAAGTTTCTAGCTGATAGGTAATCATGAAATGATTTTTCGAGGAATGTCATGATAGCTGTAAGAGGTTGAAATAAAAGTATATACCCGAGTATGATACTTAAAATACCTTTCCATGATGCGAAAAAAAAGTAGGAACCATTTATCATAATCTCATAGATTACTGTCATGACTATGGTAACGAGCATTGCCAGTAGCATTTGCGATATTTTTGACGCAGTGTGTTGGGTTGCAATTTTCTTGCTTACTATATTATACAAAAATGCGCATAGAATATATAGTAGAGCGTGCGAGCCGTAAGATACGCCTACTAGAACATCTGCAACAATTCCATATACTACCAGCCAGCCATACTGAGGGATGTCGTGTATGTGCGTGTGAACGAGAATACAGATGAGCATGAATCCGAGGAAACTACTTGAGTAAAAAATAGCTGGCCCAAAACCAAAACTAATAAACACGAACAGAGCTAGCATCAATAATCTGAAAGTAAACTCCAACATTGCTTGGTATTGTCAGTTAATTTATTTTTATTGCAGCAGTGTTGCAGTGATCACGTATACCTGCCTTAGCTTACTTGGTGTGAAAAGTGGTTCAAGAGCCGCTTGCTGCGTCAAATTATCTTGTGTAGGAGTTACCTCTTTGATGGTACCTATACCAAGATCTTGTATGTTTGGAGATCGTTCACTTTTGATACTTAGTAATGTTGTGCCAATCTCAAGATCAAGATCTCTAGGGATCTCAGTAGCAATCATGCCTAGACCATGATCTCCTGTGACTATGAATTTCGTCATTGAGCTTGGCTCTAATGCTCCTAGTATACTTTTTTTGCTTGTTATGAGCTGTACTCTGGCAGACTTGTCGAATACCTCACTTACGTGGCCGACGAGGATGTCCTTATCTAGGATTGTATTCATGCCTACTTCTATACCATCTTTTCGTCCTCTGTTTATCAAAACCCATTCGCCAACGCTTTGCAGATCATATCCGATTATATCAGCGCCTACGAGACTGTATTTGTGTTTTGGGATCAAATTGAGAGCTTTGCGCAATCTCTGATTTTCTTCGGCCATTTTGTCCGTTGTGGCAATACTTGTTTTGAGTGATGCAACCTCGCTTTGTAAGGCTCGCCTTTGTGCTTCCACGCTTGTTAACCGTCCGATATTTTGAAAAGTTGTGCTAATCGAACTCCCTAAGCTTGCACCATATGACGTGACTGGATTGAAGAAGTTTCCAATGATATTTCGTAAACCATCACCTACCTTGAATGGATTTAGTATTAGGGCAACTAGAATGACAAATAAAACCATGATCCATTTGTTTGATTTTTTCGAATGAAGTGACTGCATGGTTGATAAAGTCAAAATATTTACTAGCTTCTCAATGGTCTTGTAGAATCTTTTTCTATCAAGACTTCCTTTAGGTCTTCTAAGTTTTCTAGAACTATCCCTGTTCCTCGCACAACAGCTGTTAGCGAATCTTCCATCATTCTGACTGGTATACCTGTTTCATTTGCTAGTAACTTATCCAAGCCTCTGGTTAGTCCTCCACCTCCCGCAAGAATGATTCCTTGTTGCATAATGTCAGATATTAGCTCTGGTGGCGTTTCTTCAATGATTGTCTTTACTGCATTTACAATAATCCTTACAGAATGTGACAAAGCCTGACGTACATGCTCATCATTTATGCTCACTTCTTTGGGGAGGCCAGTGATGAGATCCCTCCCGCGGATCTTCTTAGAGAGAGGTTTGCTTAGCGGATATGCACTTCCAATTTCAATCTTTACTTCTTCAGCAGTCCTTTCACCGATAAGGATATTAAATTCATCCCTACAGAAACGAATGATATCCTCGTTCATTTCATCACCTGCCGTTCTAAGTGATCGTGACGTGACAACACCTCCCAGGGAAATTACTGCAATTTCACTTGTGCCTCCACCGATATCAATTACCATATTTCCTCCTGGTTCTGTAACTGGCAGCCTTGCTCCAATTGATGCGGCCATTGGTTCATCGATTAAGTACGCTTCCCTGGCGCCAGCGTTGATTGCTGCATCGATCACTGCTCGTTTTTCCACTTCTGTTACACCTGATGGGATACCGATTAGCACTCTGGGTCGAGAGAGTATTGAGAATGACTGCGCATGGACTTTGTCTATGAAGTGCTTGAGCATCTTTTCTGTGACTTCGAAGTCACTTACGACGCCATCAACCAGAGGTCTAGAAGCGACGATGTGACCTGGTGTCTTTCCTACCATGAGCTTGGCTTCTGTGCCTATCGCAAGAATTTGCCCTGTTCGCTTGTTGATGGCAACAACGGATGGTTCATTAATCAGAATACCCTTGTTTGCGACGTACACAAGCGTGTTGGCAGTGCCTAAATCTATTCCAATGTCTTTGGAAAGACTTCCAAAGACCCTGCTTGTTGTATTTTTTACATTTTTTGACAGGCCATCTACGACTCTTTTCATGATAATTTCCCTTATATTACACAAAAAATCAGCTAATACTGATTCTACGGTTGTTTTTTTGTTTTTGAATACAAACTCTCACCAATAGCATAGCGTGCACTGTTCGTATTATATCCTTTTTGAATTGTAGGGTCAAAGCAGTACGTACTTTGGTCTTTTGTCAATTTTTTGTGATTACTAGGAGTTGGCTTATAGCCACACGACATATAGTCCGTTTTTTGCTTGTTCGAAATATCTATCTCACGAAGTATGATCGACGGTAGTATCGATCTTATAACGAGCCTTGTGTGAGATACTGACTTTTGCCAGATTCTCCGTACGCTATGCATTGAGAAATGTAATAGTGAATTGTAGCACCGTTGCAAAACTTACCCACAGAAGATATGGGATATTTACAAAGGCAATCCACCTGTAGGTTTGGTGCTTATAAATCTCCCTCATTAACCAAATAAGGGTCATGAGTACCAGAGCTATATCTATACTTGCTAGGAAGTTGTTTTGTAAACCAAACTGTATTGGAGTGAAAGCCGCATTGAACACAAGGTTTAGTATGAAAGGTATAGCAACTTTCCTAGGTAATTCCCCTTTGAAAACTTTGTAAAAAACAAAGGCAAATGTAATAAAAATGATTGTGTAGAGCAGACTCCACACAGGGCCAAATAGATATGCCGGCGGGGCCCAGGAAGGTTGGATAAGCTGTTCGTATTGAAGTGATTCATTCATGATTTGCTTTTTATTTTTGTATTATAGCAGGGTACTTACGAAACTAAAAAGAAGCTCGCTATTGAGCCTCCTTTTGTCGTCTTATTTTTTGTTATTCATTGCTGGTATTTTTTCAATCTCGCGGTCTTTAACAAATTTTTTGTAAACCATGGATTCTACCGGATATAGGGCGATATTTCCTACGGCGTCGTAATGTGCACCGTAGCCGTACTTCTTCGTAAGAGGAGACGTTCTGAGGCAGGGATGCGTTCTCTTTGTAAGTTTTGCCCATAGAACCTCCTTCTCTTCTCTGGTAAGTTCACCAAGCTTTTTGTGAATAATATGTGACTCAAAAACAAGCTGTTCATGATTATGTCCATATGGATTACCCAAAAGCAGCTCGTGCACAATGATGTGCATAGGTGTGTTTTCTCTTGTTGACGTCGGAGTTTCGCTGACGTCTACAGGAGAATCTTTTGCGATAGTGATGAGAGTATTTTTGTACGGCATTGGTCGTTTCTAGCGATTAGTATACTTATTCTCTGTGATACATAATACTGACACAAAATCAAAATATAGTCAAGTAAAATGTATAAAAGTCGCTTAAACACTAGACTTTTCGTACTTTTTCTTATTATCTTGTTTGTATTAATATTCGTGCATAATTACTTCGAGAAGTCTCCAGATAGTATCCTCTTTCTCTGATTGTTCTCGATTTTTTCTATTGCATATCGCAGAGTAGTCCGTGGAATCTCTTGATAATTGTCCTCTAGAAAATTTTCTACGACTGGCGGGCACTTTTTCCAGTACTCGCGCAGCATCCAACCAACTGCTTTGTGCATGAGGTCTTGCTTGTCTGAGAGAAGGATTTTAGCTAAAGGAAGAACATGACTATATTCCCCTTCTCGTATCATGAGCCACTGCGATACTATTGCGATTCTTCGATCCCAGAGACTTTTTGATTGGGCTAGCTCATAGAGGATTTCCGACTCTTTTGGGTAGAGTAGGATATATTGACCGAGGATATAATGTGCTGATACATCAACTAAATCCCAGTTGTTTACATGTTCTTTGTGCTTGAGATAAAATTGTGCGATCTCTCGCGCCTTTGAAGTGTCTTGTTTTTTGACTGTTGATTTCATCTTCAGAACAAGGATGAGCAAGCCACAAATTCTGTCTTCGTGAATCTTTGATTGGAGAAGTATTTTCACCTCTGCAAAGGAGAGGTTTTGATAATCTTTGGCAACACCTCTAACATCTGCCATGCGGATACCGATGAATTCATCATGCTGACTGTACTGCCCTTTTCCCATTTTGAAAAATGATTCGCTTTTCTCTCTGGTTTTGTCATCAGAGCGTGAGAGTAGTTCTCGTTGCGCATTTTTCGCTTTCATTTTTATGATTTAATCATTGAAGCCAAAGGGATTTTTTTGTGCTGCTGTTTTCTTTAGGAGTTTTTTGACGTTTGGGATGTTTAGGTCTTGGATCTTTTTGAAGCGCAGACAGCTCTTACTGGCGTTTACCTTGCCGAGTTTCCCTTCAAATTTTTCCATGAGATATGCACCGTCTACGACTGCACACATATAGATGGAGATGTAGTTTTTTTGTGGTGCTAGTGAGATTAGTGGCCATTTTTCTACTTTGCCACTACTTGCTCGATAGTCCCCTATCTTATATGCGATTACAGACATTGAGCCCATTCCACTAAAGAGCTTTCCTTTAAGCCCTGTTGCTTCTGTGATCATCTTGTGCACTGCTTTCATTTCATCTTTACGATCACCACATGCATCCCAGAACTCTTTCATAGTCTTTGCTTGTATCTTCATAGTGTGTTTGTTTGATGTCTATAATTATAGCACTCTATCTAATGTTATTACCTCTTGGCGTAGTCCTTGAAATTGACATCATAGTTGTATGCATATAAACTCTCTATGAGTCATTAGTAGTAACTAATAAGACTTTTCTTTAAAAAGTGGAGATTCTATCAGTGCACAGAGCATTAAATTCCTTTTCAAGTATGCAACCAGGCGATAGAGCACGGCTCATCGTATCTTCTCAGACTGGAGACGACAACCGTCCTCTATTTCAGTTAGTGGATAGTCCCCGAGACAATTCCAACATTCTGACACTTCCACACTCCGGACAGGTTATTTATTTTTCAAACATTCCAGATGTGATGCGGCTCATAGGAGTGCCTACAGAAATAACGGCTGTGTTTATACAAACTGGGATTGGCGATCAAGATGTAATCATTTATGAGGGACGTGAATTTGGACTCACGGAAATTGCGCAAGAAGCCAGAAAGAATAATTCTCCTGTTTTGGCCACTGTGGGGAATATTCTGTCGAGGGACTGGTTGATTAAGGTTCTTGATCAGGTCAGTGAATGTTAAATCTGGTGCGTACGTGACGCCCAACGTGGCTAGGCCTGGACACATTTTGTGACCAGGTTCTTTTTATACTAGATTATTGTAGCTGTTGTCGCTGCAAGTTTTCCTCTTTATCTTTTTTTGATTTTCTGCTGTACCAGATACTTTTTTGTATATAAGAAATCCCTCAAGCCAGATGACTTGAGGGAGTTTCTCCCTGGTTGTGCAACCTATGTAACGATTGTTGGTATCATCGTGCAGTCTTTTGCACCGTGAACGGCTCGGTCTGGACGACCTGTGATGTCGAGACCGACTACGCCATCCTTTGTGAATTGGGCAATGAAGCGGAAGTATTCTGCTCTTTGCTGGATTTCCCCATTTACATCATAAACATTCAATGGATATGGTCGTTGCTCCACGTATTGTTGTAGAATGTATGATGCCCTTTTTGCATTGGACTGTTGCGTGAGTACCTCTGTGAACACCTCCTGATCACTGAAGTATACAGATTTCATCCCTGATGACTGACCTAACTTCAAGACCCATTTGCCGACTGTTACATCCGGTAGATCATGGTATCTAGAGACATGATATGTCTGTGGTATGTACCTTTCCATCTGAGTGCAGTTGCGCAAATGTGGCAGTAGCAGCTTTGATCCTAGGTATGCCTTTGGCGGTAATAGGAATTTTATATCACCCTTACTATAAAGCCCTAAGAGATTCTCTCTTAAAGTGACACTTTCTAGACTTTCTGGGATCATGAGGATATTTCCACCACTGCGCTGCGTAATTTGTTGCGCTGACAGAGAGCGGATCTCTCCTTCTCTCATTAAAGTGAGATTTACCCCCTTTTCTTGAAGTGCTTTGACAAGGATCTCAAACGATGGCAAGTAGAATCTCTCATGCTCTGAGACGATCATACTTAGCGATTGATTTCCCCCCGTAAAGGCAGACAAGATGTCTACGATATGATCAATTGTTCCGAGCGTATTGAGATCACGCAC